>NZ_CP027559.1 GCF_014854695.1 Rhodococcus rhodochrous
AAATACCGTTGAAGACCAACATGCCGGTGGTGACCGTGCCGGCAACAGACCGAGCCACCGCGGCATTGGCCGACTGGCTCATCCGAGACCTGACCGCCGTGACGCTCGAGCATGCAGGGCTTCCGGATCCTCAACGGTTACGTCGCCTGCCGCCGATCACCGCCGCGCACATCGGCAAGCCGGGTAAGTTGCGCCGACATGTGCGTGCGTTGGAACATGTTCTCGGGCAGGTGGATCGGCATCTTCGTGCCGGTGCGCACCTGCGCGAGCATGGCCTAGGAACCGAGTCGGTACCGGCCGTGCCGACAGAGCTCTTCGACGTGGCGGCGGACCTGGCCGGCACCGTCGTCGAGCGTGGCAGTCCGGCCGCGGCACTGGCCAATCGGGCGGTGCTGCTCGCGGCCGGAGTTATCGGCCGGGGGCTGGGGGTAGTCGATGCCTCCGCGACCTGGTCCGCTACCGCGGGGTCGTATTGCGCGATCATTGCGCAGTTGTGGCGGGACGAGCCCCAGGCACAGGTGCTGGTCGATCCCGGGTAGAGGGCTGGTGCCTGGTCCGAGGGGTGCGGGTACCTGCGCCGGTCGGTCCTCGGACGGATCGGGCTGGATCCATCCGAGGGCCGACCGGTCTGCTCCGCTTTGGACGGTCGCGGTCACCGGAACATTTTCCCAGGGCGGAGGTCGAGTTATGAGCGAGTCGGGTGACCGTAGTGATCCGGACGAGGTACAGCCCGGCGACGAGTCGACTGTCTACCCCGATCCGGTCCACAGTCGACAGGAGCTGGCGGCCGCCGAAAAGAGGGTCGCCGGACAGATCGATCCCGGGATGCGTGCGGTGGTGGTCGCTGCAGTGGTGGTGGTGGTGGCGGTCTCGTTCTCACTTCCGCACAACGGTGGCGCCAACGGCTGGCAGGTGCTGGCCGGCTCTACGGTGGCACAGGCCGAAACCATCACCCTTCCTTCGCGGATCTTTTTGGTGCTGGCAGCGGTGTTCGGGATCGTGCTCTCGATGCTGGCGCTGGTGACCCGACGATGGGTGCTGGCCTGGTTTGCCAGCGCCGGGTGCACGCTGGCGATCGTGTTCGGTGTGCTTGCCGTGTGGTCGCGGCAGACCCTCGATCCCGTCGCCGGTGGGGCCGGCCCGGGCATCGGCTTGTTTTTGGGGTGGGGAGCGATGACCGTCCTGGCGTACCACTGGATCAAGGTGGTTTGGGCGCGGTCGTCGCAGATGGTCGAGGCCGAGGCTGCCCGTCGGGCTGCCGAATCCGAGCTGCCCGAGCAGTACCTGCACCGGCTTCCTCCACCACGCGAGGACGGCACGTAGTCGTCCGAGCATTCCCGCGCGCCTCGCAAAAGGTACCTCGCGATGGGGAGAATATCGCTCGATGCGCCGTGAGTGAGCGGAGGCTGCCGCTACCCGGAAACTTTTGTCAGATCAGGGTCTGCCAGTACGGCCAGAAGGCGTGCGCTACCAGGGCGGATACAGTCAGCGTCCAGACGGTGGGGACCACTGCATGCAGCCGGTGCAGCCGCTGCCATGACCGCAACGGTCGATGTTTTTGCACCGCCTCGAGGTGCAGCAGGCAATACCACCAGCCGAGCACGCTGACCAGCCACACCACCATGCAGTACGGGCACAGCGCTTCGATCCGGTAGAGGCTCTGGAAAATCAGCCAGTGCACGAAGGCGACCGCCGCGGTCAGGCCGGCGAACAGGCCGTTCCAATACCAGCGGGGCACGCCGGCCCCGGCCAGGACCGCTACGGCGGTGGTCAGTACGACCGTGAAACCGATGACGCCCAGCAACGGATTAGGGAAGCCGAACAGTTCCGCTTGCCACGAGGTCATGATCGACCCGCAGCTGATGACCGGGTTGATGCTGCACGAGGGCCGATAGGCCGGATCGGCCAGCACGGCGAACTTTTCGACGGTGAGTACCAGCGAGGCTAGTAGCCCCGCTGCGCCGCAGACAACGAGGATCCAGCCCACCCCCGTGCTGCCGAGCGTCCGACCCGACGCCTCGTCGGTGGCAGGCGCCGCCGGACGCGTCGGGGCGCTCACTCGGCCAGCGCCGCGTCGATCCGGGCCCGTAGCTGTTCGTAGGTGGGCATGGGGGGCAGCTCGACGCCGTTGAGGAACAGGGTGGGTGTGCCTTGTACACCGAGGGTAAGACCGTCGTCGAAGTCCCGGTCCACGCGCGCGCTGACGGTGGGATCGTTGACGTCCCGCTCGAATGCGGCCATATCCAGGCCCAGTTGTTCGGCAAAACCCCAGAATACTTTTTCCTGGGACTGGCTCGACTCGCCCCACTGTGCCTGGGTGTCGTACATGAGCTGATACATCGGCTCGAGACGCCCTTGCCGGGCCGCGGCTTCGACGACCCGTGCGGCCAGATGGCTGTTGGTGTGGCTGGGAATGGGGAAGTAGCGGATCCCAAAGTCGATCCGCCCGACGTACTCGTTGCGGATTTGTTCCATCACCGGGTACAAGGCCCGGCAGGACTCGCATTCGAAATCAAGGAATTCGACGAGTTGGACCTTGTCGTCGGGGGCCGTGGACAAGGTACGGATATCTGGGGTCCACACCGGTGCCGTGGCAGCGCCGGGCGCCTCTTGGCCAGTCGTCCCGGCGTTCGTCCCGGCCCTATTGGTGTAGAGCAACACCGACAACAACACCACGAACAGGGCGACCAGAGCCGCGGACACTTTCACATTGGTCGTCAGTTTCATATTCTCGTCCGTCTCGGTGTCTGAGCGAGCCGGTAGCGTCACCGACCAACCGTAAAACTACGGTACATAGTAGATGGGCTAGGGTAGACCCCGATCAGCACCCTTTGCGTTCTCTCGACAGGCCACCGCGCCGGACGCTGCGCCGGGGTAGGGAGCCGAGAAAGTATGTTCCCATGACCAGACTCATCACGATCTTCGCCGCGGCCGCCGCGGTGCTGCTCCTCGGCGTCGCGCCCGCGCAAGCTCACAGCATGTTGATCGGTTCGACTCCCGCCGCCGACGCCACGGTGGCAAGTTCCCCGGACGGAATCGAACTCGAGTTCAACCAACCCATCAACACCGCTTTCGCCACCGTGACACTTACCGACAGTTCGGGCACTCAACGGGGAAGCTCCGAGGCGATTGTCGACGCAGAACGGGTGCGGCTGGCCATCCCGGAGCCCTTGACCGCAGGGGAGTATACCGTCGGCTACCGGGTCGTCTCCGCCGACGGCCATCCCATCACCGGTTCCTACGCCTTCACCGTCACCGCGGCGGCCGGGCAGACACCGACCTCCGAGGCTCAGGAGGCGTCCCCCTCGTCGGGCGCAGCCGAGCCCGAGACCACCGAAGCGCAGGTTGCCCCTGAGGACTCACAGTCCTCAGGCTCGTCGATTCCGTTGCTGCTGGGGTTCGCAGTACTGGGGGTGCTGGTCATCGCCGGGGGCACCTGGGCGGCAATGCGCGCCTTCCGGAAGAGCTGACACCGGACTCGGCGAGGAGGTGCTGCCCGCAGTCATCTCCTCGCCGGGACTCTGTGCACACCGCGACTTCTTGAAATTTCGGTTCCCCTGACTTTTAATTCAGGGAAACCTTTTGGAGGGCGGATGACGCTGACGCGCAATGTCGGGCCAGTGCAACGGTGGCGCCGTGGGACTCTTCTCGGACCGGCATTCGTCGCCTCTATCGCCTACGTCGATCCGGGCAACGTGGCCTCCAACGTCAGTGCCGGGGCCCAGTTCGGTTATCTGCTGGTGTGGGTCATCGTGGTGGCCAATGTCATGGCCGCGCTGGTGCAGTACCTGTCCGCCAAACTCGGTCTGGTCACCGGCAGGTCGTTGCCCGAGGTGCTCCGCGAGCGCATGTCCCTACCGGCGCGCTTGGCGTACTGGGGACAGGCGGAACTGGTCGCCATGGCTACCGACCTGGCCGAGGTCATCGGCGGCGCCATCGCCCTGAACCTACTGTTCGATCTCCCGCTACTGACGGGAGCGTTGATCACCGGAGCGGTCTCGTTGCTCTTGCTGCTGGTGCAGGACACGCGTGGTCAGCGCGGTTTCGAACGGGTCATCACCGGTCTGTTGCTGGTCATCGCGATCGGGTTCGTCACCAGCCTTTTCGTTGCCCCGCCCCCCGCCCACGCCGTGGCCGCAGGACTCGTGCCGCGCTTCGACGGTGCCGAATCGGTGCTGCTCGCGGCGGCCATGCTCGGTGCGACCGTGATGCCGCATGCGGTGTACCTGCACTCGGGACTGGTCCGGGATCGTCACGGTCATCCCGAGCCCGGTCCGCGACGGGCCGTGCTGCTGCGGGTCACACGCTGGGATGTCGGACTGGCCATGGTGGTGGCGGGCACGGTGAATCTGGCCATGTTGCTCACGGCCGCGACAACGTTGCAGGGCCGGGAGGGGGTCGATTCGATCGAGGAGGCGCACACGGCGCTGGGCCTAGAACTCGGCTCGACGGTAGCGCTGCTGTTCGCGCTGGGCCTGTTGGCCTCCGGGTTCGCGTCGACCTCGGTGGGTGCCTACGCTGGGTCCTTGATCATGGACGGGCTGCTGCGCAGACGGATACCGCTGCTGGCGCGGCGCTTGATCACCCTGGTGCCGGCGTTGGTGGTGGTCGCGCTCGGGACGGATCCGACCCGGGCCCTGGTGCTCTCGCAGGTGGTGCTGTCGTTCGGTATTCCTTTTGCGTTGATCCCTCTGGTGCGTCTGACCAGCGATCGGGCGCTGATGGGCATCGACGTCAACCATCGGCTCACCACCATGGTGGCGTGGGTTATTGCTGCCACGATCACGGCGCTCAATTTGGTGTTGATCTATTTGACGGCGCGGCCTTGACTGCGTCCGTTCCGAAACATCGGATTGATGAGGATCAGGGCCGGGGCCGTTTCGGTGGGTATTTTCGCTGGTTATCGATGATGCGGATCTCGTCGTTGATCCGGGTGCGCAGCCGATGCAGGGCTACCAGCGACACTGCTATCCCGGCGAGTACACCGACAAGGAGCGTCCACGTCAGCGACACCTCGAGTCCGAGAAGGTGGACGCCGGCCACCGCGGCGCCGGCGCAGCCGGCGACCACCGCCAGACGGACTGCGGTGTAGAGGAACACCAGGCGGGACACCCGCATGGTCGACGACTGTTTCATGATCGCTCCTGAGCGCCGACCCGGGACGGTGCCGGTCCGGGTCCTGGCAGTTTCGCCGGTCAGTTCATCGGTAAGGGTGCGGCGCCGTGGGCCGTAAGTAGTTGCTGCATCGTCGTCGATTCGGCTTGCTGGGTGTCGGCGATCTGTCGGGCCAGCGTCGTGACCACTTGTTCGGTGGCGTTGGCCGCGGCGTAGCGTGCCATCGGCAGGCCGCCTTGATGGTGCCGAAGCAGCAGTTGCAGGTACAGGGTGTCGAATGCGGGGCCGGTGGTGCGTCGTAGCGTGTCGAGTTCGGAGGTGGTGGCCATCCCGGGCATCCGTGGTCCTTGGATGGCCGATCCGGGCGGCATCGCCGCGTGCTCGGTCATACCTGCCGCCGTCCCGGCGCTGTCCTCGGTAGCGCGCATCCAGGTCATCGGTTCCCCGGCCGCCTGCAGCGGTCGGTCCCATACGGCCAACCAGCCCTGCATCGTGCCCCATTGGCCCTGCTGGGTGGTGAGCACGTCGTAGGCGAGGGTGCGGACCGCCGGGTCGGTCGCGTTGGTCAGCGCCATGGCCGACATTTCTACCGCCTGGCTGTGGTGCACCGACATGTCCTGGGCGAAGCCAACCTCGACCGAGTCCTGTGCAGGTGGCTCGGGATGACCGCCTCTCAGTCCCGAGGCACCGATACCCAGATAGAGACCGACGACGAGCGCGAACACACCCACGGCGAGCGTGCGGCCGAGCCTGGCCCATCCACCGGCAGCGGGAGCGGCGGGGGCAGTGAGGACGGGAGTGTCGTCGGACTCAGCCATTGCCGGGTCCGAGGTTCGAGCCTGTCGCCGGGGCGGCGGGGGCAGTGAGGACGGGAGTGTCGTCGGACTCAGCCATTGCCGGGTCCGAGGTTCGAGCCTGTCGCCGGGGCGGCGGGGGCAGACTGCTGGCCCACGGTCATGGGGACGGCGTCCGGCCCCGGCGCGGACGCATCGAACGGCGGCGGAGCGCTCGGATCGAAACTGCCTGGAGTGGTGGAGCAGGTGGCACCTGCCTCGGGGTGGGTGTTGGGGTTTCGGCGCAAGGCAGTGATGAACTGGGCGAGTCGATCGTCTTCGGAGTCATCGAGCGCGAGGCGGTGGCCCCAGGACTGCACCGAGATCGGGGATGGCAAGCCCGGATAGGGCGACATCAGGGTGTAGGGCTGGCCGTCGACCTTCGCCTCCAATGTTGACACCTCGTCCCCGGTGACCTTCTGCGGGTCGTACGTAATCCACACCGCGCCGTGTTCGAGCGAATGCACCGCGTTCTCGCTGCGGATCGGTTCGGAATAAACCGTGCCGGTACAGGTGGCCCAGTACTGATCGTGTGGGCCCCCCATCGGGGGAGTCTGGTCGTAGGCCACCCGTTGCGGTGCCTGCACATGCGTTCCGGCCGGGTAGTCGATCTTCTCCACCCCGTCGATCACCGCAGACGGATCGGGGTTGTCCGCACTGGGCACGTACTTCTGGGCCTCGGTGCGTTCGGAGATCTTCGGGACGAGGTTGTACGCGATGGCCCCGATCAGGGCGATGATCACCACGGCAGCGCCGATCATCGGCCACGGCACCCGGTGCGAGTCGGCTAGGAGGAGCGGTCCCGGTCGCTTTCGGGGCGTCTGCGACTTCGGTTTGTCTGAGCTGTTCACCGCGTTTGCCTTCCTCGGCACCGATAGGCCGTCGCCCTACCGTAAATACTATAAATCATAGTTTTCCACGTGGGGGCCGTCGGAGGCTGCCATCGCCGAGCCGACGCGGCGGCTATGCCATCCGCGACAGGTCTGTCGGGGGTACACCCCGTTGCTGCAGCCACTGGGTCGGATCTACCTTCGTACCGGCCGGATCGGTGGTTTCGAAGTGCAGGTGCGGACCGGTGGACTGACCACGATTGCCGACGGTGGCGATCTGCTCACCGGCTTGCACACGCTGATCTACCTCAACCAGCGTTTCGTTGATGTGGCCATAGGTGCTGGTGGACCCGTCATCGTGCCGGACCTGGACCCACAGACCGAACCCGGAGGCCGGGCCGGAGTCGATCACGGTGCCCGAGGCGGCAGCATAGACCGGGGTGCCGATGCTGTTGGCGATGTCCAGACCGGCGTGGGACGAACCCCATCGCGGTCCGAACGCGGAGGTCAAGGTGCCCGAGACCGGAGCGACGGCGAGGGGCTGCAGTGTCGGTGTCGCCCAGGAGGCTGCGTTTGTCGGCACCGCTGAGCTCGACGGCAGGGCCGGAACAGTGGCGGCAGGGGACACTACCGCGGGAAAACCCGGAACCGCGGCGAGTTGGTCGAGCGCCGCCTCGACCTCCGGCAGAGCGGCCAGTGCTGCGAGTTCGGCCGGCAACGGGACCGGTGCAGGCGCGGCGGCATGCACACCACCCGAGGTCGGCTGGGCAGCCGCGGTGCCCGGAGCGAGAATCTGAGATCCCACGATCAGCAGTGCGCCGGTCGCGACCGACGATGCACATGCCCCGGTCGTGGCGCGGTTCGTCGGCGCCCGGTGCCGCCCCCGGCGTCCTTCGGATCCTGGCGCGGAACCCGGTTCTATATCGGTAAGGTAACGGATTTGGTTCCGGGTTGATGCATGGTGCCGTCCCACAATAACGCTCCTGACATGCTCTTTCGATGTAGATCCGCCGTTGCCGCGACGGGTAAGATAACGAAACGATATACTAAGAAGGCGCTAAAAACTACCTGTCTTAGTAATTGGGTGGGTGTGGGCCTTCTGGCGACCGATGAGCAGGATCCACATCACGGCCGCGGCGGCGAGCACCTCAGGGCCCGAACCGAGCCGGGTCGCCCAGGTCAGTCGGGTACCCAGGGGCAGCTCACCGACGAGGACGTCGGCGGTGAACATCGCACTGCGGTTGGTGACCGCGCCGTCGGGAGTGATCAGAGCGCTGACGCCGCTGGTAGCCGCGACCACCACGGACCGCCCGTGCTCTACCGCCCGTAGCCGAGACATGGCCAGCTGCTGGTAGGTCATCTCGGTGCGGCCGAAGGTCGCGTTGTTGGTGGGCACTACCAGCAACTGGGCGCCTGCCCGCACCGACTCGGCAACCGCATCGTCGAAGGCAACCTCGTAACAGGTCGCCACCCCCACCGGTACGCCGTTGAGCTCGACCCGGCCGGTACCGTCTCCGGGGACGAACCGGCCTGCCTGCGCGGCCGCCGGCCACAGGCGCTCGATCACCGGGCGCAGCGGCAGATATTCCCCGAACGGCACCAGGCGCCGCTTGAGGTGCCGGGCCCCGGGACCTGTCACCGGATCCCACACCAGCGCACTGTTACCGCTGGTGCCGTCCCCGTTGTCGAGCACGGCACCGACGAGGATGGGCACGCCGATGGCGGCAGCGGCCTCATCGAGCTCGGCGTGGGCATCGGCCTGACGCAGCGGATCGATGTCCGAGGAGTTCTCCGGCCACACCACCAGCTGCGGCCGGGGCGCGCGACCCGACGCCACGTCGACGGCAAGTCGTTCGGTCGCCGCGACGTGATTGTCGAGCACGGCCCGACGCTGGGCGTTGAAATCGAGCCCCATTCGCGGCACGTTGCCTTGCACGGCCGCGACCGTGACCGTCGATGCCGGGAAGCGGGCGGAGTCGCGCATCCCGACGAGCGGTGCCGCCGCAAATGCGACCGCTGCCAGCAGCATCGAACCCATCGCGACCGCAGGCCGCCGCTCGCGCGCAGCGATCACGGTTGTGACCACCGCGGTGCCGATCACCGCGACGGCGAAGCCCACACCGGCAGGCCCAGCAAGGGAAGCCAGCTGCAGAAGTGGCCCCTCGGCTTGCCCGAAGGCCAGCCGTCCCCACGGAAATCCTCCGAACGGAATCCGTGCGCGTATTGCTTCGGTGACCACCCAGGCGGCGGCAATCGATACCGGGGCCGCCGGGCGGCGGCTGAGCGCCGCGGCCAGGGCGCCGAATATCCCGACCGCGAGCGCCTCGATCGCTGCAAGCGCCAACCAGGGCACCGGTCCGACGTAGACACCGACCCAGGGCAGCAAGGGCAGAAAGAACCCCAACCCGGCCAGGTAGCCGTAGCCGAAGCCGGCGCGCCTGCGTCGGCCGTGCAGTACGGCGGTGAGCACGGCAATGGCGAGCGGGGCCAACCACCATCCCGTGCGGGGTGGGAAACTGGCATAGAGCATCAGCCCGGCTAGAATCGATGCCGCACTACGCACCGGCACCGACAACTCCGGTCCGCGGCGCCGCACCGAGGTAGGGAGCGCCACGGTGGTGGCCCCCTCACTCATCGACGAGTTCCCTCTTATGAGGCGGACGCGCAGACCCCTGTACACAGGTACACATGCCCAGGGTGTGTCAGTTCAGTCCGGCATAGGAGTGCAGCCCCGAGACCACCATGTTGATGATGAACAGGTTGAACAGCATAGATACGAACCCGGCAATGTTGATCCAGGCCGCGCGGGTTTCCCGCCAGCCGGCGGTGGCCCGGGCGTGCAGGTAGGCGGCGTAGATCACCCATGCGATGAACGAGACGGTTTCTTTCGGGTCCCAGCCCCAGAACCGGCCCCAAGCGGCTTCGGCCCAGATCGCGCCGAGGACGACCCCGGCACCGAACAAGGGGAACGCGAAGATCGTCGTGCGGTAGGCGAGACGGTCGAGGGCGCGGGCGTCGGGGAGCCGTTGCATGAGTCGGGCCAGCCGGGTATCCGGGCGTTTTTCGGCGTTCAACGCCAGCAGAAACAGCGTGCTGGCCACCCCGGAGACGAGGAAAACTCCGCTCGAGACGGACACGACCGAGACGTGGATCGGCAGCCAGAAAGACTGTAGCGCCGGCACCACCGGGGCGGCATCGGCGTAGAGCACGGTGCCAGCGACGAACAGCAGGATCAGCACCGGGATCAGCGCGAATGCCCACAGCACGCGCAGCGCCGGGCGGCGCAGCACGATCAGCCCGGCAAGTACGCCCACCGCGCAGGTGACGGTGACGAACTCGTACATGTTGCCCCAGGGGAAACGCGCGGTGGCCAGCCCGCGCAGCACCATCGAACCAACGTGCAAGATCAGGGCGATCACGAGGACGCTGACGCCCATGCGGCCGAGCCGGTCCGAAAGGTCCCGCCGGGGTGGCTCGGCGACCCGGCCCGGCCTGTCGGCGGGGACCGCAGAGGTGGTAGAAGTGGCAGAGGTGGTGGCGGCCGCGAGCATGGGTGCGGTACGGCGCACCCGCACGGCCGCGAATTCGGCGATGAACAGCACCAGCGCCAGTAAGTAGATGGCGAAGGCTGTTTCGAAGCTCAGGTCGGAGTAGCGGGCGAGGGTGTCGTCAATCGGCATACGCTATCGGTCTTCCTTCGGAGCAGAGGGCACATCGGGTAGCAGGCGCTGACAGATGTCGGTGAACTCCGAACCCCACCCGGCCTGGTCGGTACGGGCCAATCCCCCCAGTTCGAGGGCGGTGCCGGCGCCGTCAGGGCGCAACCGCACCCAGATCCGGCGGCGCTTGATCACCAGCGAGGCCAGAAGTCCGCCCATCATGGTGATTGCGAAGACCAGCACCCAGTTCTGCGCGGGATCATGAGAGACCTGCAGGTAGGCGAATTCCTCGGCGCCGTCGAACCGTACCGCGGTACCGTCGGCCAGGGTCGTGGACTCGCCGGGCTTCAGGTTGACGCGGTCCTGTTTGACCAACCGGCCCTGATTGATCATTTCGGAGTTCAGCTTGAAGATCGACTGCGGAATGCCGGTATCCAGGCCGGTATCGCCCTTGTAGATGTCGATGGCCACGGCCGGATCCAACATGTCGGGGAACACCGAGGTCAGCAAGGTGCCGTCGAACGCTGCGGTGGGCGCGAACAGCCCTTCGAGCGCGATCTGGTTGCGGCGGCGCTCGTCCGGATCCGGGTAGGTGCCGCCGGGCGGATCGAAACGCAGGGCGCCGCTGCTGAGGAACGTGGTGGCGTCCTCGGGGGCGAACTGCAATGTTTCGGTGCGCGATTGTCCGTCGGGGAAGGTCACGGTGAACCGGGGCGCGTAGCCGTGGCCGGTGAGGTAGACCCGTTCGTTGCCCAGGCGCAGCGGTTCGTTGACCCGCAGTCGGTGCTGCTGCCAGCGGTCGGTGCCCAAGTCCTCTCCGTTTTGGTAGGAGATGTTCGAGGTGAACATCTTCGCTTGGCCATTGTCGAGGTAGTCGGCGGAAAAGTCCTCGACCCTGACGCAGAAGGGCTCGAGTCCGGTGCCGTCGGTGGCGGTACCGGCTCGGAACGAGTCGTACACCGCCGGGGAGGTGTTGCAGAACCCGGGACCGCCGTCGGCGATGACGATCACCGCGCCCTCGTACCCGAACAACCGGCCGGTGGCCACCGCCACCAACAACCCCACCAGGGAGAAGTGGAAGACCAGGTTGCCGGCCTCGCGCAGGTAGCCCTTTTCGGCGGAGATCGACCGGTGCCCGTCGTCGCCGGTGCGGGTGACCGTTCGCCACCGGCGCAGCACGGTCTGTACCTGCTCGAGAGTGTCGTCGATGGGAGTGTCGAGTTTTCCCTGGTGGTGGTGCGGCAGCCGGGACAGATTGCGCGGTACCGCGACCGGCTCACTGCGCAGCGCCCGCAGATGCTCGCGCAGGCGCGGGAGCAGACATCCGATGAGCGAGATCATCAGCAGCGCGTAGATGGCGGTGAACCAGAAGCTGGCGAACACGTCGAACATTTCGAGTCGGTCCAGGAGCGGGCCGAGAACCGGGCGGGCGGCGATGTACTCGTCGACCTTGCCGACGTTGAGGTTGCGTTGCGGGAGCAGCGCCCCGGGGATCGCGGCGACCGCGAGCAGGAACAGCAGCACCAGGGCGGTGCGCATCGAGGTGAGCTGACGCCACAGGTTCCGGGCCTGGGCGAGGGCGCGGCGCCACGGAGGAGGACTCGGTAGCGGTGGTGCCGGATTCCGGTCGGTGAGGGTCATATCGGTAGCACCACGCTGGTGACGAACTCATCCCGGATCCACGCGATGAACAACTCCCATGCCCCGGTCAGCAGAGCGATGCCGACCGCGAGGAGCATCACGCCGCCGACGATTTGAATGGTGCGAGAGTGGCGGCGCAGCCATCCGACACCGCGCAGGGCCGAGGACGAACCGAACGCCAAGGCGATGAACGGCAGTCCCAGTCCCAGGCAGTACGCGACGATCAACAGCACTCCGCGGGCGGCGGTGGTGCCTTCGGTGCCGGCCGCCACAGACAGCACCCCGGCCAACGTCGGGCCCAGGCACGGTGTCCACCCCAGCGCGAAGACCCCACCGAGCAGCGGGGCGCCGGCGAGTGAGGAGATGCGCCGGGGCGCAAAACGGGTGTCCTTCTGCAATGCCGGAATCAGGCCGATGAAGGCCAGGCCCATCACGATGGTGATCACCCCGCCGAGGCGTTGGAGCAGTTCCTGGTTGATCCGCAGTGCCCCGATCACCCCGAATACCGAGGCGGTGGCCAGCACGAACACCACGGTGAAACCGGCGACGAACAGGCCGGCGGCGCCGGTGACCCGCCACCGGCCCGTGGTGTGTACCCCGGCGGTGCCTACACCGGCAGGGGTCAGGGCCGGTGCTTCGGCGCCGGAGACGCCGGCCAGATACGACAGGTAGCCGGGCACCAAGGGCACCACGCACGGAGAGGCGAACGAGATCAACCCGGCCAACAGACAGGCGCCCACCGCCAACAGCAGCGGCCCGGACGCGGCCGCGGTCTGGAAACTCGCCCCGATTCCCTGCGCGAGCACAGTCACGGTCACTGTTCGGCCGCCACGCGTTCGATGACCGGTTGCAGGTCCTCGGTCAGCAGGGCCCGCAGGAACACCGCCGCGACGCGATGCTGCCGGTCGAGGACGAGCGTGGACGGGATGACGCTGGTGGGAAAGGCGCCACCGAGGGCGGTCAAGGTCGCCATCGGCGGGTCGTAGATCGATGGGTAGGACACATTGTTGTCGATCACGAAGTCCTGGGCCTTGTCGCGCTGGGGATCGCGGACGTTGATACCGAGAAACTGCACTCCCAGATCCTGGGTGGCTGCGTAGGCGCGCTCGAGATCGTCGGCTTCGCTGCGGCACGGGGCGCACCACTGTCCCCACAGGTTGAGCACGACCACCTGGTCGGCGTAATCGGCCAGGTCGACGGTGACGCCGTCGGTCATCAGGTCCGGGCCGGAGAGCGCGCCGAGGGTGCCGCGGTCGGCCGGCGGATCGTAGAAAATGTCGGTCTGTCCACCGGGGGCGACGAAATCGAAGGTGCCACCCTGGGCGACGGCGTCGGAGCCGGTGCCGCAGCCGCTCACCCCCACCAGCACCACCACGGCCAGGACCACTCGGCCCAGCAGTCGAGACGGCCGGCCGCCTGTCGGCTTTACGCCGGTCATCGCAGCAGCCCGTTCACCGCGGCACGGACCTGGTCCGGGCCTGTGAACACCGCGGGCTCGGCGATCCGGTCCACCGAACCGTCGCGCTGCAGAAGGAAGGTCAGCGGCAACACGGGTGGGCCGGCCAGTGCCTGCTGTGCCCGGTCGTCGGTGTCGACGAACGAGGGGTAGCCGATGCGCAGGTCGGTCATCAGCGTCGCGGCGGAGCCCGCGGTGTCCTGCACGTTGATCCCGATCACCCGCACCGCGCCGGGCTCGCGGGCGTAGGCATCGAGCACGGGCATTTCTTCCCGGCACGGTCCGCACCACGAGGCCCACACGTTGAGCAGGGCCGGTTCCCCGGCCAGGGCGCCGCCGAGATCGACGGGGCGGTCCGAACCCAGGCACCGCACCGTCACCTCCGCCAGGGGACCTGCAGCCCCGATGCCCGTGCCGGTCGGGCAGGGCGGGGTCGCGCCCGGGTCGGGCAGAGCGTTGCGTGCCGGGGCGGGGCGGGCGGATACCGCGGTCGGCTGTAGCCCGGAATCGGCTGGGGTCACGGTGTCGTCCTCCCGTTGGGGCCACAGCGCCACCACGAACGCGACGATCACGAATAGACACGTGATCGACCATGCAGCTCTGGTAGACATGTGGCCCCTCTCCGTTGTCGTCCGACCGAAATACTACGCGAGATAGTATTTCGATCGGACGACCGGTCGGGATCAGCAGCACATCATCGACGCACACATCTGGCATGCGCCGCTGAGCATCATCACGTGGCAGTCCCACAGCGCCTGCAAATTCGCAATCATTTCCTGCATGTTTCACCTCCTCCTCGATCGCGATGCGCCACTTTCACGCATCTACTATCTCCGTACGTAGATAGTAGATGTAGACGGGAACGCTGGTCCTGGACTCGTCCAGCAAGGAAGCGTTCACGCCGAAAACGACCGGTTCACCTCCGCTGCGGCGCCCGTGGCGGGTTCACCACCTCGAGGCGGTGGAGGACTACCTTGCGAGCCTCTACCGCCGGAGCGGTCGCCGCGAAGAAACCTCGACCACGGCGCGGGCAGCCCGTCTGGGCTGGAGGCTGTCAGCAGTGTCAACCATGCACCGACGCCAGGGGCCGCCGATCTGATCCTCCGCCCCACGGCGCACCGAGCGGAGTTGACCGGCCACGGCCGACAACACGCGAGAAACGTGGTGCGGCGGAACTGCCTGGTGAAGACCTTCAGGGCACCGGAGTTGTCCCTGCCGCGGATCGAACTCCCGGGAGAGGCCGACCGGCTCGAGCATGTCGTCGGCATACTGTTCGAGGTCCGACTCGTCCGAGTCCTGGGATATCCGCGGTCGAACCCGTTCGGCAGTCCCATCCCGCTCCCGACCGAAGACCGCGCCGAGTCGTGACCCGATCTTCTGACCGCCGTCCTGCCCTGTCGACGATTCACCGTTCGGCGCATCGCCGATCACGACTCGGTGGCGCTCGGACTGCTGACCGGAGTCCACATCGGCCTGCACACCGTCCTGACCGACGTGGTGCTCGATCCGGTCACCGACCTGGTGCACTTCGACACCGCCGGCCACCGGCACATCCATCCGCTCGGTTGCGCTCAGCAGGTGCACGGTCGATCCGGGTGATCGGAAGAGTCAACGGCGGTGACCGGCCGCGGACGCATCCGGCCCGCCTTACCCTGGGAGAACGGCAGACACGAAAGCGGAGGCAACGGTGCGGGTGAAGGGGTTCGGTGAACTCGAGGCCGTGGTGATGGACCGGATCTGGGAGCGCGAGGGCACCACCACGGTCCGGCAGATCTTCGACGCTCTCGCCGCGCACCGCGACATCGCCTACACCACGGTGATGTCGACGATGGACAACCTGTACCGCAAAGGGTGGCTGGCACGGGTCCGCACCGGCAAGGCATTCACCTACTGGCCGACACTGAGCCGGGAACAACACACGGCTCGGCTGATGCGCGAAGTGTTCGACGCGGGTGGACAGACCGATCTGGTCTTGACCCACTTCGTCGAGCAGATGAGCGCGGAGGAATCGGCGAGCCTGCGCCAAGCACTGCGTCGACTGTCCGGCGGCGAGGACACCGCGTGATCCCCGTCCTCTGCCTGCTGCTCTACGCAGCCGCCGTCGCGGTGTTCGGTCCCGTGGTCCTGGCACGGCTGACCGCCGCCGGGATCGCCCCGCGCCTGGGCGTGGCCGCCTGGCTGAGCGCAATCACAGGTGTGTCCGTCGCCGCAACCGCTGCCGTGGCGATTGCCCTCGTCGACGTGCTCGGCAGAGGTGGTGACGCCGCTCGATGGATCGTCGACTGTGTCGGCGCGCTCTCGACAAGCGTCGGCGAGCACTCCGGCGCAGACATGCGTCTGCTGTCGGGAATCGTATTGTCCGGGGGAGCGGCCGTGGGGGTCGTCAGGGCGTGGCGGATCTGCCGGGGTGTGCAGCGCCGCCGAGCCCGCACCCATGAGCACGCCCACCTGGCCCGGATGGTCGGACGTCGCATCCCCGATCTCGACGCAGTGGTGATCGACTCCGAGGAACGAGTGGCGTACTGCATAGCCGGACGCGAAAGATCGGTGGTGATCACCCGTGGCGCGTTGGCGGTGCTCGATCCCCGGCAGCTCGCCGCCGTCCTCGCGCACGAGCGAGCCCACCTCGGCGGCCGCCACTCGCTGGTGCTCGATGTCGTCCACAGTGTGGCAGCGGCACTGCCCGGGGTTTCCCTGTTCCGGGTCGGCGCCACCGAGATCGGGCGTCTGTTCGAGATGTGCGCCGACGACGTGTCGGTCCGCGGACAGGGAAGGCGGGCCCTCCTCGGCGGTTTGCTCGCCTTGGGTGGGCATCCGGCCCCGGAAGGTACCCTCGGCGGCGGCGGTGGGCTCACCGCCCGCGCCGCGCGGCTGGTCAGCCCGCCTCCGCCGCTCGTTCGTCTCGGCGTCACCGTCCTGCTCGGGGCCGTCATCGTCACTGTCCTTGCGGGGTCGTTGATGTGCACCTTGATGGATTGAGGCGTTGGGCGGCACCCGAGGTCCCGGGGGCCGGCGTGGCCGAGGGCGATCCCACCAGGGCGGCGACTCTGTCATCGTCGAAACCCGATATAATCCCCTTCAATCGATTATAGGTGTGCGCCGAAGCATTGCTGCCTTCCCGGATCGCTCGTAAGCGGACGGGTTCGGGCGCCGGGTCGAAAGGTGCTCATGAATCTGCTCGCGTCCGTCCTGCAGGCGGTCGGCCTGTTTCTCGTGACCAATATCGACGACATCATCGTGCTGTCGCTGTTCTTCGCTCGAGGAGCCGGGGTTGGGGGCACCACCACAGCGATTTTGGTGGGACAGTATCTGGGATTCGGCGCCATCCTCGCCGCCTCCGTTCTGGTCGCAGTGGGGGCGACGACCTTCTTGCCGGAGGAGGCGATCGCCTACTTCGGTCTGATCCCTCTGCTTCTGGGTGCGTACGCCGCATGGCGGGCATGGCGGGGGCGAGGGGAGGACGACGAACAGAAAACCGCCGGTAAGAAGGTCGCGGTAGGGACGGTCGCCGCGGTTACGTTCGCCAATGGAGGCGACAACATCGGGGTCTACGTCCCGGTGTTCGTCACTGTCGGAGCCCCCGCGGTGGTGGCCTACTCGATCGTCTTTTTGGCCTTGGTTGCAGTTCTGGTCATCGCGGCGCGCTACCTCGCCACCCGCAAGCCGATCGCCGAGGTTCTCGAGCGCTGGGAACACGTGCTGTTTCCGATCGTGTTGATCGGTCTCGGCGTGTTCATTCTCGCCGAGGGTGATGCATTCGGGCTGTGAGGATGCCCGCCGGTGACCCGACCTATTCATATCGTTGAGTGCCGGTTATTATCGTCATATGACGATCAATGATGTGGGTTGCCACGCCCGCGAATCCGTGGATTCGGCAGTGGCGTTGTTCCACAGCCTCTCCGACGGCACCCGCCTAGCCATCGTGCGCCGGCTCGCCGGCGGTGAAGCCCGCGTGGCGGATCTGGTCGGCGCGCTCGACTTGGCGCAGTCGACGATTTCCGCGCATGTGGCGTGCCTGCGGGACTGCGGTCTGGTGCAGGGCCGACCCGAGGGCCGGCAGGTGTTCTACTCGCTGACCCGACCGGAACTGCTCGATCTGCTCGCCGCGGCCGAAACCCTCTTGGCCGCGACGGGCAACGCCGTCGCGCTGTGCCCGAACTACAGCACCGACACCGGGGAGAAGTCGTGAGTGACGCGTGCGGTTGCGGCCACGACGAACCCCGCGTCGAGGGTGAGGAAGAGCACGAGCCCGACAAGTGGTGGCAGGTCACCGAGATTCGGGCGGCCGCCGTCGCCGGGCTGCTGCTGGTTGCCGCCCTGGTCGTGGGGTGGACCGACGGCCCCCACCCGGTGAAGCTGACCCTCGAAGCCCTGGCGCTGATCGTCGCCGGCTACACCTTCGTCCCCTCCACGCTCACACGCCTGGCCCGCGGCAAGATCGGGGTCGGCACTCTGATGACGATCGCCGCCGTCGGCGCCGTGCTGCTCGGCGAGGTCGGCGAGGCCGCGATGCTCGCCTTTCTGTTCGCCATCAGCGAGGGCCTCGAAGAATATGCGGTCACCCGCACCCGCCGCGGCCTACGCGCCCTGCTGAATCTGGTGCCGGACACCGCCACCGTCCTGCGTGGCGGTCGTGAACAGACCGTCGCCCCCGCAGAGTTGGTGCTCGGGGAGATCATGATCGTCAAACCCGGGGAGCGGCTCGCCACCGACGGCACCATCCGCACCGGCCGCACCGCCCTGGACACCTCCGCGATCACCGGCGAATCCGTCCCGGTCGAGGCCGCACCGGGCTCCGAGGTGTTCGCCGGCTCGATCAACGGCACCGGCGTTCTCGAGGTCGAGGTCACCGCCGGTGCGCAAGACAACTCGCTGGCCAAGATCGTGCGGATCGTCGAGGCCGAGCAGTCCCGCAAGGGCGAGGCCCAGCGTCTGGCCGACAAGATCGCCAAGCCCCTGGTTCCGGGAGTGATGGTTGCCGCGGCGCTGATCGCCGCGATCGGCAGCGTGTTCGGCGATCCGCTGGTGTGGATCGAACGCGCCCTGGTGGTGCTGGTCGCCGCGTCCCCGTGCGCGCTGGCCATCGCGATCCCGGTCACGGTGGTCGCCGCGATCGGCGCCGCTTCCAAGCTCGGTGTCTTGGTCAAGGGCGGTGCCGCCCTCGAAGCGTTGGGCCGGATCCGCACCGTCGCGCTGGACAAGACCGGCACCCTGACCCGCAACCGCCCCGAGGTCATCGACGTCGCCACCACCGGCGGCGCCACCCGCGGCGACGTCCTGAACGTCGCCGCCGCCCTCGAGGCCCGCAGCGAACACCCCCTCGCCGCAGCGATCCTCGCCGCCGTCGACGACTACACCCCGGCCGAGAACGTCGATGCGGTCCCCGGGGCCGGACTGATCGGACACGTCGGCGGCATCCCCGCCCGGCTCGGCCGGCCCGGCTGGATCGATCCTGGCCCCCTGGCCGCGAATATCGAGTGGATGCAGCACGCCGGAGCCACCGCGGTGCTCATCGAACGCGACGGCGCCCTGATCGGCGCGGTCGCGGTGCGCGACGAACTGCGCCCCGAAGCCCGCGACGTCGTCGCTGGGCTGCGCCGCGACGGCTACACCGTGGCGATGCTCACCGGCGACAACGAGCGCACCGCACGAGCGTTGGCCGCCGCCGTCGGCATCGACGAGGTCCACGCCGATCTGCGTCCGGAGGACAAGGCCCGCATCATCGACACTCTCCGCGGTACGCGGCCGACGGCGATGGTCGGCGACGGCGTCAACGACGCCCCGGCCCTGGCCACCGCCGACCTCGGGATCGCGATGGGCGCGATGGGCACCGACGTCGCCATCGAAACCGCCGATGTCGCCCTGATGGGTGAGGACTTGCGGCACCTACCCCAAGCCCTGCAGCACGCCCGACGCTCCCGGACGATCATGTTGCAGAACGTCGGCCTCTCGCTCGCGATCATCACCGTCCTGATGCCCCTGGCCCTGTTCGGGATACTCGGGCTGGCCGCCGTCGTCCTGGTCCACGAGATCGCCGAGATCATTGTGATCGCCAACGGGGTGCGCGCCGGACGCGCCCGGAGCCTGACCGTGACAACAGAATCGACAAAGTCATCCGTGCCGGTCGCCGGAGCTCGGTCATGACAGATAAGGACAACTCCGTGTCGTCCGTAGTGCCCGTGGGCAGGCGGCGTTGTGGCCGAGGTATTCTCGTCGTGCTGGTGGGTGCCCTGGCTGCGGTCGCGTTGGCCCTCGATCCGGTGGCGCGCGACGCGCTGTCCGGTGGGCGGGCAATCGATTTCGGGTTGTTGCAACTACGGTTGGCCTACAACACCGGGGTCGCGTTCAGTCTCGGTGACCAGCTCCCCCCTACCGTCGTTCTTGCCGTCACCGCTGCCCTCACCGTGACGATCGGCGTGTTCGCCTGGCGCACTGCACTCGACAGTCCACTGATCCAGACCATCGGCCTGGCCGCGATCGTCGCCGGCGCCACCGCCAACGTCGTCGACCGCTTCCTTGACGGCAAAGTCACCGATTATTTCCACACCGGGTGGTGGCCCACCTTCAACCTCGCCGACACCTACATCACCTGCGGTGTTGTCCTCGTCGTCGGCGCCCTGCTTCTCGCAACCTCCAACAGGGACCACATCTCATGAGTCGAATGCCCGAACAGCTGCGCACCCTCTACACCGCGGAGATGACCGCCGCTCGACATAGCAGCGACGATGTCAGGCGCTGGCGCCACCTCGAACGCGCCCACATCTTGTCCCAGCCCTACCCGTGGCCGCACACCCGCAACCACCTCGCCATGTTCACCTTGGCGCTGCGCCAGCGTGATCGCCGCGAGGCTGTGGGCCAGGTCGTGCGGATTCTGCTCGCCGCTCCCGGCTCGGCGCTGGGCCGCTACCCTCAAGGCAACACCGGGCGTACTTCGGCGGGGCTGATGACCCCGATGCAGGTCCCGGAGGATCTGGTTTCGATGCTCACTCGACCCACCTGACACCGCGCCTCTCGCTGCGATTGAGTCAGACGGAACAACAAGTCCGGTAGTGCACCGTCTTCCTCATCTACTACTTGCTGTCCGAGTTCGAAAGGGGCCAGTCAGGGGGACTACCCGCACGTTGTGCTGCGCAGACACGGATTATGTTGAGGTCCGGGCAATCATGTGACGGCCAGAATCGCAGGACTCGACTTGCCCTCATACCGTCGAACCGAGGTGAACGAGTCCTGCGACCTGACTCTCCCTTCCCTCAGAAGGGAAGAAAACCTTCCGTCTCATTCTACAGCGCAGATCCCGAAAACCGGCACGGCACTTTGTGTGCTGGACCTTTTGCTCGAAGCATGAGGAACCGCTGGACGTTGATGCTGAAATGTGCGCGGTCCAAAGATGGCCGTCGCTGCCCGCGTAGCTCGTGGACTGTCGAATCGGAGCACAACGTTGGGCTCGGTTACCGCGGTCGGCCGTACCGGGCGGCGAGACTCTTGCTCGCGGAGAGCGGCGTCTCGTCGTCGGTTCGGGTGGCCTTCACCTTGCGGCGTTCCCTCAACTCCGCCCACACGAAATACCCCAGTCCCATTGGGGCCATGATCCCGAACGCGAGCCACTGCAGCCCGTACGACAGATACGGACCCGCATCAAGTTGGGGAAGTGGGATGACTCCGAGCCCGCCCGGCTGGTGAGCATCGAGTTGTAGGTAGACGTCTTCGAGTTCGAGACCCGTCACAGCCGCGACCTGCGGCGCGTCGATAAAATACACTTGCTGATAGCCCGCGTCAGTGAAGGGCTCCTTGCCGTCCATTGTGCCTTGGGACTTGCGGATCCGAGCATCGAGCGAGACATTTCCGCCCGGTGCGGCGGGGATTGCGGGGACCTCGCTACCGCGTACCGGACGCACATAACCTCGATTGACGAGAATCGTCCGACCATTACCCAGCGCAAACGGCGTGAGCACTTCGTACGCGGGTTGGGATTCGACGCTGCGCAACCGGACGAGCACATCAGAGTCGGGCAGATACGAGCCCTGCGCGACGACCCGCCTCCACTCGTCGTCGATCGTCGCACTGTCACCGCCGAGCAGCTCGGCGACAGGGACCGGGTCCTGCGCCATCGATGCCGAGATCCGCGCATTCCGATCCTCGGTGCTCGTGTTCTTGCTCAGTTGCCACGGGGCGAGCAGGGTGAAGCACCCATATGCGAAACCGACTACCACCACGGCCAGAATGAACCAGCTCGGACGGAGAAGAAACATCACACGGCGCACTTGTTCACGGTAGACCCCAGAGTGGACTCTTCTGCCATCGCATCCCCTCTCGACGCGCTCAACGCCCAGCTGCTGCGGCGCCTCCACCTCGACCTCACCCACCTGACCTTCGAGTCGAGGATGGGGAACAATCCGGGGCGTTTGAGGTGGAGCACCTTGCTGATCTTGGCTACCCCCACGCGCCGGGGCGCGGCCGTGCGGAAATGGTCGTAGAGGGCTTCGGCCCGGTCGTAGAGCTCGCCGCTGATGTTCGGGTCGGCCTCGACCAGTTGTGCTTGGATCGGCGCCGCCGCCCACGGGGCGTCGACGGCGGTACGGATGAACCAGTCGAGTTGGGCGTGGCTGATGCGGGAGCGCACCTTGTGGGTGCGGGCGATCTCGTCGGCGGTGATCTCCTTGAGTGCTCCGGGTCCGGGCAGGTCGTAGCGGGCCACGGTCACCGCCGGATAGCCGTGGGCCTTGGCGGTCGCGGTGTCGATGTCGATGCTGCGTCCGGCGATCACCAACACGGTGGCCCCGTCCTCGCCGCGGGTGCGGTTCATGGCTTCTGCCGCCCGGCCGGGTCCGGGTCGGTGTCGTTGATGCCTCCCAGATCGGTGTATGGAGTCGCAGCGGACGTGTCTGCGGTCGTCGCAGCGGCGATTTCCGTCGGGTCCGGCCGGCTCGAGATGCGGATCGTGCGAGCGAGTGCCCGCAGGTCCTGGAGCGAGCGGATTCCGTCCGGGACGCTGTCGTCACCGGGTGACCGTAAGGCGTTCGAGTTCAGCGGGTTGGTGGCATGCCGCTCTTCTCCATCCTCGTCTGCGTACGGAGAACGGTCTCCGAGCATCTGGCGGCTCAATTCGCGCATCTGGCGACATTCCTCGATCTTTTCGACGGCCTGCTGTGCTCGGATCTTTTCGGGCTTGAGGTACTCCTCGATCCGTCCGATGTCCGTGGCGAGGTGCGCCATCGCGGGGGCGATCTTCTCGAATGCCTGTGTTGAGCGTTTCTGCAGGGAGTGCAGTGAGTCCGAGTGCGTCGAGAATGTTCCCCACCTATGAACGCTCATGTCGAGCACGAACGTGTCGCTGTAGGTATCACGCTCGTTGGGGGCAGATCCGTAGGTGATGGTCACGGTGACTCGATCGGGGATCTGTTCATCGTTGCGGATGGACCGGTCGGGGTCGTCCGGGTCCTCTTTGCCGATGAAATAGATGTTGAACAGTTCGTTACCGGGCATGAAGGTGGGGATGGGGTCGGCGTAGCGCTTGAGGAGGAATGCGATGATGCTCGGCTGGCCGCTGTGGGTAGGTTGCTCAGCCAGTGGTGGGTCGAATTCAACCTTGACGTTGTACGCCACCGAGGGTCCGAAGTTGCGTACGACCAGAGACGCCGTCCGAGCAGATAGTTGAGGATCGATCACCAATTCAGCACCGACCATCGGCCGTGATCGGTCCCGACTGTCACGCTTCGTCGCCCGCAACGTGCGAACAGCCACGAAAGCTGCGGCGACCGCCGCCGCTGCGGCCACGACCGTCGCACCACCACCGACAGCCGCACCCACCGCGGACACAAGATCGGTGGTGTCGGACGCAAGGACAGTCGGCACAGTTCTTCTCCACGGGTATTCAGGCGGCAGGGTGGGCGATAATGTTCGATACATCGTCGCAGCATCGAGTTTCAATACTCGAGCGGCGAGTAGCTCCCGATTCTGGATAGACCTGTGGACGGACTTCCGCGGGAGAAGTTCCGCGGAATCCTCTACAGGTAGCTACTGCACCGGTGACAGCTCCGGGCGGAACTCGATCAGGGAGTCCAAGGCCGCGATGCCGACAGGCTCAGCGGTAGTCAGAGGAATCACCGCATACCGATCGGCGAACTCGTCCCGGACCTTGTCGATCTGCCCGAGTTCGGCAACCGCTCGCTGCCGGAGCAGCGGTGCGGTGGGCTCCGCTGCGGCAAGAGAGTTGTTGACCACCCACGCCCACGGCTCGATACCGGCGCGTCGCAAATCGCCCTGCAGACCGGCGGCCTCGAGCACCGGAGTGGTCTCGGCGAGCGTGACCAGCACAATCTTGGTCTGTGCCGGGTCCTGCAGCCGCATCAAAGGAGTGGTGAAGCGTCCGCCGTCGCCCATCTGCCGGGCGATCTCACGGTGATACGAGCCGGTCGCATCGAGCAACAGCAAGGTGTGACCCGTGGGGGCGGTGTCGACGACGACAAACTTGCGGCGTGATTCGTGGATGACCTTCGAAAACGCCTGGAACACCGCGACTTCTTCGGTGCAGGGGGACCGCAGATCTTCGGCGAGGGTGGCGCGGCCGGCGTCGTCGAGCCCGGCGCCCTTGGCGGCCAGCACCCGGTTGCGGTAGGCCTGACTGGCCTCATGGGGGTCGATGCGGGAGACCTCAAGATGGTCGAGTTCCCCGGCGAGAGTGTCGGTCAGGTGCGCGGCAGGGTCGGTGGTGGTCAGGTGCACGTCATGGCCACGGCGGGCCAGTGCCACCGCGATCGCGGCGGCGACGGTGGTCTTACCGACCCCGCCCTTGCCCATGCACATCACCAAACCGTGCCCGTCGGACTCGATCTCATCGACCAGATCCGCCAGGGAAGCATCGGTGACCGCCGCGACGTCCGGATCGACGCCGACGGCACTCGAGGCCGTGGTGATGTCGAACAGGGTGGCCAGAGCGTCGAGACCGACCATGTTCACCGGCTTGAGGGCGACCAGATCCGTGGGCAGCGCCGCGATCGCGGCGGGAACCGCGGCGAGCGCCGCCTGTTCGCGGTGATGCACGGCGGTGGCCAGCTGATCGGTGTCGTCGACGGGGGCGGGCAGCACGCCGTTGACGACCACATGCTGTCTCGTCATGCCGATCGCGGCGAGTTCGTCGTGGGTGCGGGCGATTTCGGTCAGCGCAGAGCGGTTGGCGCGGGCGACGAGCACCAGGCGGGTGCGACCGGGATCCGACAGCGCCTCGACCGCGCCGGCGTACATGGCCTTCTGCTTGTCGAGGCCGGCGAGCGGCCCGAGGCAGGACGCGTCGCCCTTGCCGTTATCGAGGAATTCGGTCCAGTTGCCGGGCAGCTGCAGCAGCCGGATGGTGTGGCCGGTGGGGGCGGTGTCGAACAGCACGTGATCGAACCCGGCGACCCGGTCGTCGGGATCGGTGAGCAGCGAGGTGAATTCGTCGAACGAGGCCACTTCGGTGGTGCACGAGCCGGACAACTGTTCGGTGATCGACGCGATCTCCGCGTCGGGCAGCAATCCGCGGACCGGGCCGACGATGCGTTCACGGTAGGCGGCGGCGGCCTGTTCGGGATCGATCTCGAGCGCCGACAACCCCGGCACCGCGGGGATCTCGGTGATCGTGTTGCCGATGCTCAGACCGAAGACCTGCCCGACGTTCGACGCGGGGTCGGTCGAGACCAGCAGCACCCTCTTGCCGGCTCGGGCCAGGCGCAGCGCCGACGCGCACGCGATGGAGGTCTTGCCGACCCCGCCTTTGCCGGTGAAGAACACGAACCTGGGTGGGTCGGTCAGGAACGTCGGGTCGGTGGCAGTCATGGCAGCAGATACTCCTCGTCGGACGGATCGGCGTACAGGTGTGTGAACCTACGAGGTCAGCAGCAGGTGGAATTGTCTGGTGTGCAGCATGATTCGCCGTTATCGGCGAGCCCGAGCATGGCTACACCGGACGGTGCTGCGGCGGGAACATCGAGTCCGGCCCACGTGGCGAGCTCGGCGCGGGTCGGGTAACGCCCGGTGGCGACGGTGACGTCGTCGACGAGTACGAGCGGAAGACCGTCCGATCCGGCAAGTTCGAGGAACTTCTTGACGGTGTCGTTGTGCGCGAACGCGAGCGGGTCGTTGGCCAGGTTGTGGCGGGTGATGGTGGCGCCCTGCTCGGTCAGCGCGGCCATGTCGGCGGTGAAGGTGACCAGGTTCTGGTCGAGGTCCTCGCCGCACACGCCGGTGTTGCAGCACAGGGCCGGTTCGAAGACTGCGATCGTGCTCATGGTGTTCTGCTCCTGGTTGGGGTAGGTGCTCAGCGGGTCGCGTCGAGTAGCCGGGTGGCGAGTTCGTCGACGCGGGTGGCGATGTCGCCGCGGACCAGACGCATCCGCTCGATACCGTCGACGCCGCGCTCGGACGGCTCGTCGATGTCCCAGCTCTCCACCACCACGCCGGCAGGCGCGTCGAGGTGAGCCTCATCGCCGAGGGTGACCACAAGGTCGACCTCGGACAGTAATTGCGGATCGATCGGCTTGGGGTACTCACCGTCGAGGTGAGCCCCGATTTCCTTGAGGACCTGCACCGACAGTGCGTTGAGGGACGATCCGGGCGTGGTGCCGGCGGAGTGGACGACGATCCGGTCGCCTGCGGCCCGGCGCATGAGGGCAGCGGCCATCTGGGATTTGCCGCCGTTCTTCACGCATACGAACAGCATCGAAGCAGTGGGCACGAGGATGGTCCTTTCCGAGGCGCTCGGATTGACGACTGAATAGATCCACGTCAATATAGACGCATGTCGAATCAGCTGTCGAGCGAGGCCGAGCTGTGCTGCCCTCCACTCTCGCGTGAGCCCCTGACCTCCGATTGGGCCGGCGACCTGGCCCGCATGTTCAAGGCCCTCGGCGATCCGGTGCGCCTGCGCATGCTCAGCATGATCGCCAGCCACCAGGGCGGCGAGAGTTGCGTGTGCGACATCAGTCCCGCCTTCGACCTGTCCCAGCCCACCATCTCGCACCACCTCAAGGTGCTGCGCGAAGCCGGACTGCTCGACTGCGAACGCCGCGGCACCTGGGTGTACTACCGGGTGATCCCTGCCGCGCTCGAGCAGTTGTCCGCAGTGCTGGCCACCGAATCGGGGGTGCTACCCGGATCGACCTGTGCGTGCACCCCGGCCGAACCTCATCAGGAGACCGTTTCGTGACCACCACCACCGAAAACCGTTCTGTGGCAGGAAAAATGTCGACCCTCGACCGCTTCCTGGCCGTGTGGATCGGCATCTCCATGGTCGTCGGCCTGCTGCTCGGCCGGATGATCCCCGGGCTCGGCGACGCTCTGAGCGTCCTCGAGATCGACAACATCTCGCTGCCGATCGCCCTCGGTCTGCTGATCATGATGTATCCGGTGCTCGCGAAGGTGCGCTACGACCGTCTCGACACCGTCACCGGCGACCGCAAACTGCTGATCTCGTCGTTGATTCTGAACTGGGTACTCGGCCCGGCGCTGATGTTCGCCCTTGCGTGGTTGCTGCTGCCGGATCTGCCCGAGTACCGTACGGGTCTGATCATCGTCGGCCTCGCACGCTGCATTGCGATGGTCATCATCTGGAACGACCTCGCGTGCGGCGACCGCGAAGCCGCCGCGGTGCTGGTCGCGATCAACTCGGTGTTCCAGGTGATCATGTTCGCCGTCCTCGGCTGGTTCTATCTCTCGGTGCTGCCGGGATGGCTCGGACTCGAGCAGACCGCTTTCGACGTCTCCCCGTGGCAGATCGCCAAATCGGTGTTGATCTTCCTCGGCATCCCGCTCGTCGCCGGTTTCCTGACCCGGCACTTCGGTGAAAAGGCCAAGGGCCGTGACTGGTACGAAGACACATTCCTGCCGAAGATCGGACCGTGGGCGCTGTACGGGTTGCTGTTCACGATCGTGCTCCTGTTCGCGCTCCAGGGCGAGCAGATCACGTCGCAGCCGTGGGACGTCGTGCGGATCGCGTTGCCGCTGCTCGCCTATTTCGTCCTCATGTGGGGCGGTGGGTTCCTGTTCGGCGCCGCGATCGGTCTGGGTTACGAGCGCACGACCACCTTGGCGTTCACCGCTGCGGGCAACAACTTCGAACTCGCTATTGCCGTGGCGATCGGCACCTTCGGTGTCACCTCGGGTCAAGCTCTGGCCGGTGTCGTCGGTCCGCTGATCGAAGTGCCGATCCTCGTCGCCCTCATCTATGTCTCGTTGGCGCTGCGCAAGCGTTTCAAGAGTTCAAATACCCCTGCTGTGCAGTAAAAGTCGATACGCCAGGAGGCGACCGATGTCTTCACACCCCGCACAACCGGAACTGCTCATGCCTCAGGCGGTGCTGCAGCGTTCCGCCGAGCACCTCGCCGACAAGTACGCCGGGGTGTTCTCCCCGCAGACCGTGGAACGGATGGTGTTCGAGTCGTACGCTGCGCTGCGCCGCACCGCCAAGATCCACACGCACCTGACCGCCCTGGCCACCCGGTTCGCCGGCGAACGCCTCACCGCGCTGGCACAAGCCGACGGTGCGATCACCAAGGACGTACCGGAGGTGCTGTTCGTGTGCGTGCGCAACAGCGGCCGCTCCCAGATGGCGGCGGCGTTGCTCGCCCACCACGGCGTCGGACGCGTGCATGTGCGCTCCGCCGGATCGGCGCCCGCATCGTCGATCCATCCCGTTGTCGTCGAGGCGATGGCCGAGATCGGGCTCGATCTCGGCGCCGAATACCCCAAACCGCTCACTGATGATGTGGTGGCGGCCGCGGACGTGGTGGTCACCATGGGCTGCGGTGACGCCTGCGCGGTGTATCCGGGCAAGCGCTACCTCGATTGGTCGCTGCTCGACCCGGAAGACGAGTCGCTCGAGGCGGTGCGCGGCATCCGCGACGACATCGATGCCCGGGTCCGTGTCCTGCTGACCGAGCTCGGCGCTGTCTCTGTCTGATCTTGTCTCTGCCTGACCTTCCTCTACGAAAGGACGTTCCACTTCATGACCACCCACTCCGCCACCGATCGCACGCCGTCGGTGCTGTTCGTGTGCGTGCACAACGCCGGCCGTTCCCAGATGGCCGCCGGGTTCCTCACCGCCCTGGCCGGGGATCGGATCGAGGTCCGCTCCGCCGGCTCCGCTCCGGCCGCGCAGGTCAACCCCGCTGCGGTCGAGGCGATGGCCGAGGTGGGGATCGATATCTCCACGCAGAATCCGAAGATCCTCACCGTCGACGCAGTGCAGGCCTCCGATGTGGTGATCACCATGGGGTGCGGCGACACCTGCCCGGCATTCCCGGGCAAGTCCTACCGGGACTGGGTGCTCGAGGACCCGGCCGGGCAAGGGGTCGAGGCGGTGCGGCCGATCCGCGACGAGATCAAGGCCCAGGTCGAGGCGCTGATCGCCGAGCTCGTTCCAAACGTCGCCCGCGCATCAGCGTCCCCGCACTGTCGATGACCTGATCATCGACAGTGCGAGCGATGCCTCACGGCAGAGATGCTGTCGGTGTGTCGGGAACCATGCGTGGCACGAGCCGGACGTAGAGGACCATGCCGACGAGCTCGACCAGGGTTTGCGTGACGACGATGACGGGGGTCAGGGCATAGCCGGCCGGTAAGGCGAGCGCGAGCGGAAGTACCACGAGCGAATTGCGGGTGGCACCACTGAAGATCAACGCACGTGAGCGGCCGACGTCGAACCGGAACACTCGTGCCGCGATGAATCCGAGTCCGGCCATGAGAATCAAGAAGGCGGCGTAGACGGGGATGACCGTGCCGACGTGGTGGAGTTCGTCGCGAATTTTCGGGATCTGACCAGCCACGACGACGAACAGGGTTCCGGCCATCAGTGGAACCATCGCCGCGGTGAACGCGGTGGTGAGCACGACACCGACACGGCGCCGTGCAGCCAGGGCCTGCGTGACCCACGCCAGGGCGAGCGGTGCGACGATCAGGATGAGAAACGCCTCGAGGAACGGTGCGACGTCGACGATATCGGTGAGCTCTGATCCCATGAACAGCCACAACAGCAGCGGCAGTGCCGCCATCTGGGCGAACATCAGCAGCGGTGAGGCGGCAAGCAGTCGCCTGCTGTCACCTCCGGCGAGACCGGAGAACACGATGACGTAGTCGATGCAGGGCGTGAGCAGGGTCAGCAGGATGCCCAGCAGCACGGCCTGCGGGAATGTCACCACCAACGTCAGGGCGGCGACGACGAGCGGGACGACGACGAAATTGAGAACCAGGGCCGCGGTGAGGAACCGGCGGTCGCGGACGGCCTCGGCCAGTGTGGTGAACGGCACCTGCAGGAAGGTGGCGTAGAGCAGTGCCCCGAGCAGCGGGTAGATGCTCGCTTCGAACACCGACGAGGAATCCGGCAGGGTCAGTCCCACGACGGCGCCGGTCACCAGGGCACCGAGGTAGACGAGGATCTGGTGGCGTTCGAGCCACTGGGTCGCGGACATGCGCTGGTAGAGGCCTTTCGAGGCGGGTCGAGCGAGGCAGCAGTGGGGACCGGCTGTGAAAGCCAGGGATGTGGGACCGGTGGTCAGCGAGCAGGTGGGGCGCTCGTGCCGTCGCCGAACAACGCGCGCACCATTTCTGCAGCCGCTGCCGGTGCCCCCACGTCGAGGATCACTTCGGTACCGCGCAGATGCAGGTCGAATTCGTAGAACGGGCAGCAGTGCTGCTCGGCGGCGGCGAGTTCGGCGAGTGCACCGACTCGGTCGATGGGCAGGCGCAGTCGCACATCCGCCGGACCGGGTTCGCGGACAACGTCGACGAGTACCTGCTGCCACCGGTGCACACGTTCCCCGTGGTCGGCGGCGTCGAGGGAGCAGGCAATCGGCGGGTCGGCCGGCACGGTGATCGCCGCGCCAGGCGCAGCGAAAGGAGGGTCGACGACCTGGGTGCGGGGCTGCGGCGCAAGGAATCCGCAGCCGGCATCGCACGGCTCGGCGCGATCAGGCAGGTCGTCGAGCTGGGCAAGAGCATGCCGAAGCGTGTCGGTGAAGGCGGCGAGTTCCGCGGTCCGGGTGGCGGCCTCGTCCAGGCGAGCGGCCATCTTCGGGCGTAGCTGCGCACGGACCTCGGCGCAGGGATCGTGCTCCCACACCGCCAGTAGTTCGCGGATCTCACCCAAGGGGAGTCCCACGTGCTTGGCCGCCTGGATGAACGCAACGCGGTCGACATCCCGATCTCCGTAGACGCGATATCCACTGTCGGTGCGCCCCGCCGGGACCAGTCCTGCGGATTCGTAGAACCGCAAGGTGGTGGCCGGGACACCGGTGTGTTCGGCGAACTGGGAGATCAGCATCGTGCTCACTCCTCGACGGTAAACCTTCGAGTCGACTCGAAGGTCAAGCCCGACACCGGCTCAGCCCTGCCGACCTTCGACCCGGCGGAGCACGTCGATCAGCTCCGCGGTGCTCGGGGCGCCGCCGGGTCCGTCGGCGGTGCGGTAGACGCGGCAGGTCAACCCGACACCCTCGGTGGGACCGAACGGGTCGATCCCGTCGATGCGGATCGTCGGGGAGCCCGCGAAGGCGGCGCGCTCAGCAGCCTCCGGGGTCTCGATACGGCGCAGCCGGATCGGGGTGCCGGCGTTGCCGGTTGCGGCCAGGGCCTCGGCGAGGCGGTCGCGGGCGAGCTGCCAGTTCGGGCAGCCGTCGAAGTACAGCAGTTCGATATCCATGGCGGTCGGTCCCGTTCGTCAGTGGTTGTCAGCGGCGGGAACGGACTCGGAGCGGCGTTCGAGCAGTACCGTATCGCGCCACACCCCGTGCAGCCGGCCGATGCGCTCGCGCACCCCGACGGTGCGGAAACCCGCCGAATGGTGCAGCGCGAGACTGGCGCGGTTCTCCGGGAAGATCGAGGTCTGCAGAGTCCACAATCCGGCCTCATCGGCGGCGATGACCTGGGTGCGCAGCAGCGCCTTGCCGACCCCACGCCCGCGCATGCCGTCGCCGACATAGACCGAGTTCTCCGCCACCCCCCGGTAGCACTCGCGCCCAGAGGTCGGGCTCAGCGCCGCCCAGCCGACCACCTGTCCGTCGATCTCCGCGACCCAACGATGCTCCGGCAGCCACTGGTCCTCGAGGACCTCGCGAGGGGGAACCTCGGTGGTGAACGTTGCGGTACCGGTGGCGATGCCCTCTCCGTAGATGCGGCGCACCGCCTCCCAATCGCGGTCGGCGAGCGGGCGCACGCTCACGTCGGCCGGGACGTCCTCGGGGCAGCACGGCCGTGCGGTGAGCACACCCATGACCGCGTCGGCGGCACTGGGTAGGTCGCTGCAGCAACTCGGGTTGACCATCACCACGGTGCTGGTGCCGTGTTTGCCGGTGGTGACGAAGCCGACGTCGGCGAGCTTGCGGACGTGATGGGAGACGGTGGGCTGGCCGATCCCGAGGATCTCGGCGAGTTCCCCGACGGTGATGCCGGCCGGGCGGGCGGCGACGTGGTGCAGCAGCCGCACCCGGGTGGGCTCGGCCAGGCAGGCGAACCACCCGGCGTAGGTGGCCGCGTCCTCGGGGCTCAGGGCGTCGATGTCCACCTCCGCGCCGGGGATGGCCGTGGACGGCAGGCCGAGTGATGTCATTCCCCCACTATATCGATCTGGATCGATGGTTGCATTCATCGATGCCGATCGATACTCTGACAACAGCTTAGATCGATATCCATCGATGAAAGGATCTGTCATGAGCGAGTTGCCCGTCGTCGTGGTGGGAGCCGGACCGACCGGCCTGGCCGCCGCCGCCCACCTGCGTGAACGCGGCCTCGAGCCGCTCGTCCTCGAGCGGGGTACCAGCGCTGGAGCCGCCATCACGCAGTGGCACAGCGTCCGCACCTTCTCCCGCTGGGCCGAACTGATCGACCCTGCCGCCCGCCGCCTCCTCGAGGCCACCGGCTGGAGCGCCCCCGACGACGACGCGTACCCCACCGGCCAAGGCTGGGCGGCGCAGTATCTGACCCCGCTTGCCACCACCCTCGGCGACGCGGTCCGCCTCGACCACGAGGTCATCGGCGTCGCCCGTCGCGGCCGCGACCGGATCGTCGACGCCGGCCGCGACACCGAACCGCTGTCGGTGCACCTGCGCCACCGCGACGGCACCGAAACCCGCCTGCTGGCTCGCGCCGTGATCGATGCCTCCGGCACCTGGGGCACCCCCAACCCCCTCGGCGGTGAAGGCCTGCCCGCACTGGGCGAGCGCGCCGCCGCCGAGAAGATCACCTATCGCGTCCCCGACCTCGGCGAAGACACGGTGCGCGCCCGCTACACCGGACGGCACACCGTCATCGCCGGCAGCGGCCATTCGGCCCTCAACGCGATCGTGGCGCTGGCCGAACTCGCCCGCACCGCACCCGGCACCCGCCTGACCTGGGTGCTGCGCCGCGGCGACGTCGGTACCACCTTCGGCGGCGGCCAGGACGATCAGCTGCCCGCCCGCGGCGCCCTCGGACTGCGCGCGAAGAAGGCCGTCGACGCCGGACTCCTCGAGGTCGTCACCGGCTTCCGCACCGCCGCCGTCGACCCCACCACCGACGGTCAGCTCACGCTGATCTCCGACACCGGCGCCCGCATCGACGCCGTCGACGAGGTCATCGCCTCCACCGGATTCCGCCCCGACCTGTCGTGGCTCTCAGAAATCCGCCTCGACCTCGACCCGGTCCTGCAGGCCCCGACCGCCCTGGCCCCGCTGATCGACCCGAACGTGCACTCCTGCGGCACCGTCTATCCGCACGGAGTCGCCGAGCTCTCCCACCCCGAACCCGGCTTCTACGTCGTCGGCATGAAGAGCTACGGCCGGGCCCCGACGTTCCTGGCAATGACCGGATACGAGCAGGTCCGCAGCATCGCCGCCGCCCTGGCCGGCGACCACGACGCCGCGGCCCGGGTCGAGCTGACCCTGCCCGACACCGGGGTGTGCGGCGGCGCCGGAGTGTTCGATGACCCCACCGCCGACACCGACACCGAAGCAGGCGGGTGCTGCGGCACCCCCGAGCCGCAGCTGGTCACCCTTGGCGCCCGCACCGACGGATAACACCCGGTGACCGACACACCGACCCTCCGCTCGCAGACCACTGCTCTCACCGGCAGCGGTCTGCGGCGGGTGCTGACGGTGCTGTGCCTGACCGAGATCACCAGCTGGGGCATCCTGTACTACGCGTTCCCGGTCCTGTCGGTCTCGATCTCTACCGATACCGGCTGGTCGCCCACGTCGATCACCGCGGCGTTCTCGCTCGGTCAGCTCGCCACCGCCGCGGCCGGTATCCCGGTCGGGCGCATCCTCGACCGGGTCGGACCGCGCGCGATCATGACCGCCGGCTCGGTCCTCGCGGTCCCCGCGCTGGTCCTGATCGCGCTCGCCCCCACGCTGCCGGTGTTCTACGCCGGGTGGCTGCTGGCCGGCACCGCGATGGGCGCGGTGCTCTACCCACCCGCGTTCGCCGCCCTGACCCGTTGGTACGGCGACCGCTCCGTCCAGGCTCTGATGATCCTGACCCTGGCCGCGGGGTTGGCCAGCACCGTCTTCGCACCGTTGACCTCGATGATCGATCAGCATTCGGACTGGCGCACCACCTACCTGATTCTCGCGGTGATCCTGGCCGCGATCACGATCCCCGGGCACTGGTGGGGTCTGCGCGGATCCTGGCCCGCCGTGGTCCTACCGGTGGACGGCGCCGCGCAGCTCGGGCACCGCGAGATCGCCCGCAGTCCCGCGTTCCTCGCGCTGGTGACCGCGTTGGCTCTCGGCGCGTTCACCGCCTTCGCCGGGGTGTTCAACCTGGTGCCGTTGCTGCTCGAACAGGGCTTCTCCCCATACGTGGCGGCGTTGACGCTCGGACTCGGCGGCGCCGGACAGGTCCTTGGCCGCCTCGGCTACCTGACCCTGATCGCCCGCACCAGCGTCCGCGCCCGCATCGTGGTGATCCTCGCCGGGACCGCGGCGACCACCGCGCTGCTCGGCATGGTCACCACCGCCACCGCGGTGATCGCGGCGGCAATCGGCGCGGGACTGGTGCGTGGATTGTTCACCCTGATCCAGGCCACCGCCATCACCGACCGGTGGGGATCGGCCCATTACGGCCGTCTCGGCGGGCTGATGTCCGCCCCCATCGTCGTGGTCATGGCGCTGGCGCCGTGGGCGGGAACCGTGCTGGCGACGGCCACCGGCAGTTACGCCACCGCCTACCTCGTCCTCGCCGTCGTCGCCGCGCTCGCCGCCGTCATCGCGGTCGCGTCCGTGCCGCGCCTGCTCGCCCGTGTCTCCTCTACCGAAGGAACCTCATGACCGACTATGACGCCGTCGTCATCGGCGGTGGCCAGTCCGGCCTCGCCGCCGCCCACGCCCTCTCCACCCGCGGCCTGCGCACCGGACTGCTCGAAGCCGGCGACGAACCCGTCGGGGCCTGGCCGCACTACTACGACAGCCTCACCCTGTTCTCGCCGGCGAAATACAGCGCCCTACCGGGCCTGGCGTTTCCCGGCGACCCGCAGCGCTATCCGCGGCGCGACGAGGTGATCGACTACCTGCGCCGCTGCGCCGCCGGGCTCGACGTCGACATCGTGACCGGCTCCCGCGTCGAGACCGTCACCTGCGACACGGGCGTCTACACCGCCCACACCACCACCGGGAGCAGTGTCACCGCGCCGATCCTGATGGCGGCCACCGGCTACTTCGGATCCCCGAACACCCCGCCGCTGCCGGGTCTGGACACGTTCGGCGGCACCGTGCTGCACACGAGCGACTACCGCGGCCCCGCTGCGCTGGCCGGGCAGAACATCATCGTGGTCGGTGCCGGTAACTCGGCGGTGCAGATCGCCACCGAACTCGCAGAGGTCGCTATTGTCACCCTGGCCAGCCGTCGCCCGCCGAAGTTCATGCCGCAGCGGCCTTTCGGCCGTGATGTGCACTTCTGGCTGACGGTCACCGGGTTCGATCGTGCTCCTCTCGGGCCGCTGCTGCGCACCCCGCCGACCCAGCAGGTGCTCGACACCGGCCGTTACCGCCGCGCCCTTGCCAGCGACAACCCGCAGCCGCGGCCGCTGTTCACCGGTCTCGACGGCGACCGTGTCACCTGGCCCGACGGCGCCACCACCACTGCCGACACTCTCGTGCTGGGCACCGGCTATCGCCCGCACCTGCCGTATCTGACCGGCCTCGGCGCTCTCGACGGCAGCGACCGGCCTCTCCACCGGCAGGGCGTCTCGACCACCCACGCCGGTCTCGGGTATGTCGGTCTCGAATGGCAACGTAGCCTGTCGTCGGCGTCGCTGCGGGGTGTCGGCCGCGACGCCGATCGGGTCGCCGGCCGTGTGGTCGCTGCCGCTCGGGCCCGCCGCGCACTGCCGATCGGTCCCTGACTAGCGCTGCGTCCACACGTGGCCGGGCAATGGTGACATCGTGGAAGGCACCCCGCTCGCCCCCTCTGGGGGCGGGTTTACCTTTTTCTCGTGCGTTCCGTCGCAGGGCCGGGGCAGTGGGCGGCGTGTCTGCCGTCCACTGACGGCATCCGCCGTTTACCATCTACCCAATGAGAACCCGCGTCGTCGAACGGGTTCCGCCCGACACGACCGCGGGAGCGGCGCTGATGGACATGGACGGACAGTTACATCAACTGGCGTGGCAACTCCAGCACAACGGACACGACTGGAGTGAGATCGCTGCTGAACTCGGCTGCGACGAGACTGTCGCCCGAGCCATGGCCGACCGGTACCTCGCCGACTCCGAGTCTCGAGCACAGAAGGACCAGTTCTCGCTGTTCGATCTCTGAGTGGCGTACGTCATTCCGAGATTTCTGCTGCTACACCAGCCGTCCGGTGCTCCGCGACACGACAATCCACAAACCCACTGCAGGGCAGAAGTTCCCGAAGTGCGTCTCGAGCGTCGATATTGCACGGTGAAGCCCACCAGGTGGTGCGAAATCATGGTTGCGACGCCCGGGCTGCGCTGGGCTGATCCGCCCGGTACCAGTCCCGGCCGATCTCGCCGAACTGGGCACAGGATACACAACAACTGACGCCGTACAAGCCTCTGACCAGCGCACACCGGAGTAGAGGGTAGATAACGAACGGGCACCGACTGGGGCCACACCGGGTGGTCGTGGGATGGACACCGTGCACCTGCGCGACGGCACTGCGCCCCTCCGGGCCACCGGACACCGCACCTACCTGTGCAGCGTCTGCGATGCGGAGATCCTCATTCCACCCCATACGGGGCCACCGTTCTCCGGGGTGCAGTGGCCACCGCGACAGACACAGGAACAGCCGCGGCCGGCTCTTCAGGTAAGTGAGCCGGCCGGATCGCAGACGCGGTGACCCGGCAGGACCCAGAAAATTAGCTTCGCTGAAATTATAGTGTGAACTGGGAAAACGGCACGTCCCGTTCTGTCGTGTCGATCGGAGAAGCACCACCACGAAGCCCGGCGACCAGAGGAAGGTCAGCGCACGCGGCACGTTCGTGTTCACCGTCAAAGACATCGATGAGGACACCGGCCTGGCCATGATCGAGGTCAACGCCGACAGCCCGCTCACGTACCCGCGGCCGGCGCGTCTGACCGATCTCGTGCCCGTCGAGGACTGACTGCGAGAGCTCTTCCTCCTGCCGGTCGCTTCCGCTTCACCTGTTTGGTACCGATACGCGTTTCCGCTACGGTGACCGCTGCAATCACCCGAGTTCCCCGACAGGTGAGTGATTCCCTGACGGGTCGAAGGATGGTCCCCGGCGCCCCCCGCCGGGGACCATCACCTTTTCTGCTGCTGGGCTGCGTGCAGCGGACGACACCATGGCTACTCTCGGCGCGTGGAGGACAGGACGCGAGCTATCGGCGATGCCGCCGATGCGATGACCGACGAGGAGCTCGAAACCGCGATCGCGGCACTGCACGCCCGTGAGCGGGAACTTCTCGTCGCCGGGGACAAGCGAAGCGGCGTTCGATCTGATGGGGGACGAAGTTCGTGCTGCTCTCCACGCTAGAGGTCGGCGGAGGTAGCCGACTTTCGTACGCATTCTGTTTTTCTTGCTTTTCTGTCTGCTGCGGTATTCGTATAGCGGTCTGCGGAGCAGATTCGTACAGGGCCACTGCGCGCCGACATATCCCTCTCGGTGGCCGTTCAGGGTTCAGCGCGGCGCAGCCGCTTTCGATCATGAGCTCACGCGGGCCACCCGGGCGCGGTAGTCGTGACCGGCGGCGCGCAGTGCGGCGGCGAGTTCCGTTCGCGTGACTCGCTGTGCCATCAGCTCTGTGGCGTTGCTGTCGGTGATCGGGTGGGGGTGCGGACGACGGCGGCGTAGCGGATGCGTTCTTCGAGCTCGTCCGGTTCGTGGGCCGGCTGGTTATCGAGGTATGAGCTGGTGATGACCTCGATGGGGGCCGTGCTCCTGGGCGATCTGGCGGGCGCTGGCGGTGAATGCGGAGATATAGGCGGCGCGGTCGCTGTCTTCGAGTTCGTCGACGGCGAGCTGTTCGTCGGCCAGGGCATCCGACTCGCCGCTCTCGTCATCCACCTCGAGCATGCGCCCGTTGATCTCGTCGAATGCCTCTTGTGCAAGATCGACCAACCCGAAGCGGTCCCATTCTTCGTCGATGTCGAGCGGGACGCGCACCGGCTCGGTACGTCGCGCAGGAAGATCCTCTTCCGCTGCGGCACCGGTGATGAGCCGGTGGATCAGGTCGGCCTCCCACGAGGTTGGCCTGCCGCGGAGCAATCCTTCGACCGATCCCATGTTGGCGGCGACAACGACCAGAATGTCGGCGAGGGTATCGGCGAAGTCGACCTGTGAGCCGTCGCTGCGGGCGCTTCGGGCGATGGCGGTCAGAGCGTCTATGGCGGCCGCTTTGGTCTGCGGGTCGATTCCGGTGATCGAGGGCCGCCGCTTCCCAGCACGGGCCGGCGGTGCGGTGGGGGTGCTGGTGGCGCTTTCGGAGACGGCCCGAAGTGCGTCGGGAAAGGTGGTGCCGGGGTGCGCGGCTTGGTACGCGCGGGCGGCCTTCTTGCGGGCAGAGTTCTTCGTCATGGCGTCTTCCGTTCACAGCATGCGTGATGGCTGCCCGCATCGGTCATCACTGGTGGACGACGGTAGGCGCAGATGGTTGCAGATCCGGGGGACCTTGCCCTCGCAATGCTGGCCGTGGTGATGCGGGCACCAATGGCAGCGTCGGGGTCAGCCGTGCAACGCGGCTCTACGCCAGTAATAACACGGCTGCCCGACACCTTCGCCCCTCGTCGGTCCTATAGCTGCGGCCCGAGGTGCAGATCGGGTGTGGATGGTTGGTGTTCATGTATGGCCGGAGGTCGGCTGTTCGGTTGTGGTGGTGTGTGGTGGACCTGCGGTGGTCCGTGGAGGGCCTTCACTGTTGAGAGCGAACTCTGCTCCTCCCCTACCTCGTCGGCATGCGTGAGATTCCGGTGCGGCTCGCCGTCGGCGGGATTCGGTTTCGCTGCCTCTGGGGCATCGTCGGTCCTGGTCGACGTGGCGTGACGGGGTTCCTCGGCCACCGGGATTGCGGTGGTCAGCGGCTCGTAGGTCTCGTTGCGTTCCGGGGAATTCTCCAGCAGGGCGTAGCTGCGGTGGGCCAGCACATCCCAGTGCTTCTCGTACCGTTGCGCGGCGTCGACCGTGCCGAGGTCCGGGGCGGCGGCGGGGAGCTCGGTGGTGATGGCACGGGCGAGTTCGGCGGCGAAGGCTTCCCGGCCGGCAACTCGCATAGCGTCCTCGAGGGCCGGGTCCGGTTCGATGCCTTCGGGGGGATCATCGTGGTAGTTCGCTGCGTGGGTGGCGGCACGGAGCGCTTCGGGGTCGATGGTGCGCCAGTCGATCGTGCGGTCGGGGCGGTCGTGGACGAGCTGGTCGGTCATGAGTACGACGGCGACCGACTGGACGCCTTCGGTTTCCTCCTGGATGGCGGCAATGTGGCGTCCGAGCTGGTGGGGGTCGGTGAGAGTGTTCTCGTCCGGGGCGGCGATCACCGGGCTGGTGTAGGCGGAGGTGTCGCTGACGATCGGCATGAAGTCGGTGTGCAGCTCACGGTGGATGACACTTGCGTGTAGTTCGCTGCCGTCCCCGGTGATTTCGCGGTGGGCGAGGTAGTCGGCGGTCCGCAGTGCCAACTCCCAGGTGATGAAGCGGCGCAGCCGGGCGGGGTCGCGCTCGTCGAAGGCATTGACCGGGGCTCCGGTGTCGTAGCGCATGGTGTTCTTGCCTGCTGCCGGGTCGAACAGGTCCTTGTAGCGGTGGTTCGGCTCGGGGAGTGCTGCGGCAGCGCGTTCGGCCGCGAGGGTGGAGGTGCCCTCGAGGATCCGGCGTACGGCGGCATCGTGTTCGGGACCGTAGTCGGTGCGTTCGGCCAGGTTCAGGCCGATGCGGACCAGGGCGTGAGCGTTGTCGAGTTCGGCTCCGCTCAAGGATCGCTCGCGGGGGATCTCCCGGAAGGTCTGGAAGGCCGTGTAGGGGCCGCTGCGATCACGGTCGTAGTCGCGCAGCATTGTCATATGGGTGGTCAAAGACAGCACTGGTCGACCTGGGGTGGGCTGGGCAGGGACGTATCCGGTGTTCGGTACGACCGCCGGGGCGAGAACGTCGGCGAGCAGTCTGGGATCTCCGGTCTCGGCGGTGATGTAGCGGGCCGCCGATAGGGCAGCGAGGTCGACACGTGCGGTGTCGATCTGCCATCCGGCCCGGTCTGCGATGCGGCGGAACAGCTCGTACTGCGTCCGAGAGTTCCCGTCCGGGAAGGGATGAATCTCCGTCAAGCGTGACCAGTAATCGGCCAGACGGGTGACGAAGGTGTGGTGGTCGAGTCCGGTCAGGTTGTTCTCGGCGGCGAGATCGGCGAACAGTTCGTCGACGTCGGCGGTGGTGTCCTCGGGGCTCGAGTGGGCGATCGGCAGATTGCCCTGGGTGGTGGGCACCGTTTTGTACTGGCCGGCCCAGGCGTACAGGCCGTCGAAGGATCGCCGGTGTATCTCGCGTAGGAACTCTCCGGTGAAGGTGCTCGGCGAGGGAACGTCCGCGAATTCGTACATCGCCTGCGTGAACAGGCGTTTTTCGATTCTGTCGAGTGTTGGGGTGTCGGTGATGCCGAGAAGGTTCACTCGCGTGTCGGTTCCGGGGATGTAGCCCTCGATCGGGAGCGACGAGGCGGTCATTTCTCGGGGCGCTCCCCGCGTCGGAACTCGTTGAGGATGTCCTCGCGGGTGAGTCCGGCCTCGATCTGCTCGATGATGTCTCGGGGATCTTCGCCGCCGAGGTCGCCCGCCATCGCGCAAGCGGCGCGGATGTGCTGTGCGATGGTCTCGCGTGTCACCTCCTCGCCGAAGGGGGCGAGTCGTTCACGTAGGGACGGGTTTTCGGTCGTGTCGTCGTCCATGTCGGTCATGGTCTCCCCTGTTGGTGTGGTGTGGTTCGGACGTGGGGCGGGATCGGCCGCGGATCCCCTCCCCCACTGGTGTTCACGTTGTGGCTCCGACAGTAGGCGCACTCCCGAGTCGGGCGCGTACACGCTCGAGGCGTCGGGCGGCGGCGCGCTGGACACGGCCGATGGCGACCATGTGGTCGAACAGGTCGGCTTCGGGCAGGGTTTCGGCGGCTTCGGTGATGGCGGCTCCGGCGGTGCGAAAGCTGCGGCGGTAGGCGGCGCTGATGACGGCATGGGCGTAGTAGGGCGCGGCGGTGGGATCGGCGCCGGCGGTGGTGGCGGTGGTCAGGGCGTAGGCGAGTCGGCGGCCGTGGTGACCGGCGAGCCGACCGTGGCGCTCGAGGTGGGCCAGGACCATTGCGGGGTCGTGGGGCTGGCCGGTGTTCATCAGTGCGGCGATGGCGTCGAACAGTTCGGCGTGGAGTGGCTGGTGGAAGTCGTCGGTGGTGAGCAGGTCCACGATGTCGGCGGCTGCGGCGCGGGTGGCGAACAGCAGCGCGCACAGCAGCAGGGTTTCGGTGTCGGCGTCTGGGGGCGCGAACTCGTCGGCGCTGAGGTAGCGGTCGAGATCGGTCTGGTCGGTGACGGTCATGTGCTGATCCGTTCGTCGAGGGCGTCGGCGATGTCGAGCACGGGAGTCGGGTCGGGGTGGCCGATTGCCGAGTGGCCGATGGCGGCGCGAGCGATGACGCTTCCGTCGATGGTGATGGTGACTGCGCTACCGGCGGGCGCACCGTAGGCGAGCGCGAGCGTGCGCGCTGCTTCGGCGGCGTCGGAGGCGGCGGCCGCGTGGGTGAAGGTGCAGCCAGAATCGGAGCGCGCAACGGTGGGCGCGGTCAGCGTGACGGTCCAGACGATCATTGCGGCGCTCCTTCGGCTTGACGAGGTTTCCCCAGGTACTCATCCATTGTCGCTTAATTATCATGCTTTGTGAAGCCTTTTCGATGTGTTTTACATGATTGTATGGTTGTTTTTTGATTCTTTTGTGATGCGTAGGTGAGGACCGTGCCGGAGCCGTCGACCGAGGTTCGATGCCCCGGTCGACGGCCATGCGTGCCGGGGCCGGCACCCGGCGAGTGGCCTGGCCCGGTGGGCGGCCGACACGACCGCCCACCGGGAGGGGCGTTACTGCTCGTCGAGGGGGTCAAGTCCGGCGGCGCGGCGCTCGATGTCGGCGAGGGTGTAGCCCTGGCCTTCGACGGCGCGCAGGTAGAACTGCGACAGGTCGGTGGGCTTGCGCCAGCGCTCGACGCCGACCTGGGACTCGAGGGCGACGAGGATATGGGCGCGTAGCAGGACCAGGGCGCGGGGGTCGGTGGCGCTGGCGAGCTTCGCGAGAGTGTCGGACGTGGGGAGCATCTGTTCGGCCAGGGTGCGGGCGTGATAGGCGGCGGGGATCTGGGGCCACTTCGTCAGCACTGTTGCCACGAATGAGGCGGTGCCCTTGGGGGCGGTCTTGCGGGTGGTCTGCTGGGCGACCCACTTGCGGCGGACCTCGGTGGCGGCTCGCCATTCGCGGTTGTTCTCGATCACTTCGCGCCGCTGAGCTGCGCGGTCCTCGGCACTCTGTTCCTGTTCGGACTCGGCGGGGCGGGGGTGTCCCCACCAGGTGCGCCAAGGGGTGTCTTCGATATTGACGACGTGCCAGTACAGCGTGGTCTCGTGGTTTTCGACGACGTTCTCGCGGGGAATCATCCATTCCTCGCGGGCATCGCCCTCGGGTAGCTCGTCCACGATGTAGTCCGCGTCGACCTCGTCGCCGCTCTCGCGGTCGAAATAGGTGGTGCAGCTGTAGACGTACAGCCCGAGGTGTCCGAGGGCGGCGACTTCTTCGATGGCGGGCGTGTTGCCTTCTTCATCGGTGACGCGCTCGACCAGCTGGCTGGTCCCCTCCCCCACTCTCTCGTGAAGAGCACCGAGCGGCACGGCGGCGATGGAGTGTTCTGCGAGGTACGCCTCGGCGCGGGCCAGTGCGGCGTTGCGTTCGGTGCGGCGCAACCGTTCGGCGGCGAGTGCGTGGTCGAGTCGTCCGCTGCCGATGGCCCACTCGATGCGGCGGACGGCAGCGGGATCGTCGCCGAACTCGGCGAGGGCGGCGGCTTGTTCGATGGTCAGCTCGCCTCGTTGCACAGCGTCGCGCTGCTCGGTGTCGCGCAAGGTCAGGGCCGCCTCAACCTCGGTGCGGGGCGCCTTGGTGTGACGGGCGATCTTGGTGGAGGTCAGTCCGTGGTCGGCCAGGGCCTCGAACAGGGCCAGGCGCTCGCCGTTAGTGATCGCGGCGCGGTGTTCGTTCTCGCTCCACTGTGTGACGAGCCGTTCGACGGCGGCGTCGGTGCCATCGCCTTCGTCGCCGACAATGAGGGCGGGGATCTGGGTCAGTCCGGCCTCGAGGGCGGCGGCGGTACGGCGATGGCCGGTGAGCACGCGCAGGGGTCCGGCGGCGGTGCGGCACACAGTGATGGGGGTCAGAACCCCCTGCTCTGCGATCGACTCGCGGAAGGCATCGGTCAGGCGCAGGTCATGGCGGATGTTGGAGTCGGTGAGCAGGTCAGCGGGGTCGACGGTGGCGAATTCGGCGGTGGTTCCGTTGTTCATGACTCAAGTTTACATCTTTTTTGATGCGTTTTCGATGTTTCTTTGATTCTTTTTTCATGCTTTTCTGGTGACTGCTGTCACCCTTGGGGTAGCCGTAGCATTTGCCGAAAATCGGGCGGATATGGCGTAGTGCCCGGTCGGTGATCCGCTCGGCCTGTTGGGTCGAAACGATCGTCTGTCTCGCCACCGGCTCCTGGCGGGCGCGGCGTATCCGCCCAGCTCGCCGACGATCCGATTCGGGCCAGAACTCGTGTGGGACGTAAGGGCCCGCAACCCAAGGTTGTCAGGAAGTGCAAAGTAGCGGGATCCTGACGACAGGCTGGTGAATTCTCAGGCTCGTGGTGCAGCACTGCTGACGATGCGGTGGATGGTGGAGCGGCCGACGCTGTATTCCTCGGCCAGGTCCGCCAGGCTCGCGTCGTCGGCGGGGTCGTGGTAGCGGCGGTGGATTGTTTTCCGTGCCGTGAGAGGAAGTTTCGGCTGCTTGCCCTTGAGCCTGCCTTTCGCGCGGGCCTTGGCCATGCCCTCGCGGGTGCGTAGGTGGTTGAGGTTGGCCTCGAATTCGGCGACCATGGCCAAGGTTTGCAGGAAGAGCTTGCCGAACGGGTCGTTCCAGTCGTAGATCGAGCTCCCGAGTCCGAACAGCACCTCGCGCTCGCGCAGTTCGGTCAGGGTCTGGCCTGCTTCGGCCATGTTGCGTGCGAATCGGTCGAACTTCGGCGTGGTCAGCACTACCTGTCGCCCGTCGATGGCCGCCGCGGCGGAGGTGACGGCGGCGAGTGCGTTGTCGAGCCCGGCCCGGTTCTTGCGGGTGGTCCCGGAGAACCCTTTGTCGATGAAGATCCGCTCACGCGGCACTCCGAGCGCCAATAGCTGCTCGGTTTGGATCTCGACGTCTTGTTCGTCGGTGGAGCAGCGGCAGTATCCGACGCGGAACGGCTCACCCATGCCGAAAGTGTTCCAGATAGCGGGGGCTGACCGGCACAGTCAGCGGAACACCTCTACGGAACACCGGTGAGCTGGGCCGACGTTGGCTCTGCGTGGTGTTCCGGTGGCCGATCCGGTTACGGAACAGGTCAGGGGGTGTTATCGGTGTGTGGGGGTGTGTTGTGGGTGAGGGCGTGCTGGTGGGCGGTCCGCAGGATGGCCTCGGTGGGAGTGGTGCCGCGTAGCTGGTAGGCGTCGGGTCCGAGCCGGTCGAGGTCCGCCCCGAGCTCACGTGCGTCGATGGGGTGGCGGGCGCAGATGATCAGGAGCCGGGCGTGGGTGGCGTGGGCGAGTTCGGCGGCGTGGTCGACCACACGGTAGGAGCGGTCGGATCCGTCGGTGTCGACGATGATCGTGCGATAGGCCGTCATGACGGGCGTCTTTCACGAGAAGGGAGCGTGTTTTGCGGGGGAAATGGTCGAGATGTATCGGCGGCGTGGTGCGCGGCCGGGGGCCAGTACTGCCAGCACGATCGCCCCGACGGTGGTGAGGGCGGCCAGGGCGAGCGCGGCCTGGCCGCTGCCGTGCACGAACGCGGCCTTGGCGAACTCGGCCAGCGGTGCGGCCACCGGTCCGGCCTGGTCGGCGACCTGCAGCGCCGCGGCCAGGGAATCGGCGACCGGGCCGCGGGCGGGCTCGGGCAACTGGGGCAGGGCGGGCTGGATGCGGTGGGTGTAGCCGGCGGCCAGCACGCTGCCGGCCACGGCGATCCCGATCGCGGCGCCGATCTCGCGGGCGGCGTCGTTGACCGCGGCGGCGACCCCGTGTTTGGCCTCGGGGGTGTCGGCGACGATGGCATAGGTCGCCGGCGCGGTGCACAATCCCAGGCCCGCGCTCATGATCAGCAGCGGCCACAGCAGGTCGAGGTAGTGCGCGGCGAGTGTCAGCCGGCTCACCAGCACCAGCCCGGCGGCGATGGTGAGCAGGCCGGCCACGGTCATCACCCGTAACCCGACCAGGCTCGACAGCCACGGCGCGATCACCGAGATCACGACCAGCGGCACCACCATCGGCGCCAACGCCAGCGCCGAGGCCAGCGGCCCGTAACCGAAGACCAGCTGCAGGTACTGCACAAGCAGCAGGAATACCCCGAAGGTGACCAGGAACTGGATGGTCACCGACAGCGACCCGGCACCGAAACCACGGCGGGCGAACAACCGCACATCCAGCAGCGGCGCCGCCGAGCGCAGCTCGACGACCACGAAGGCCGCCGTCGCGGCCACGCCGACCCCGGCGGCGGCGGCGACGAGCGGGTCGGCCCAGCCGCGCGCGGGGAACTCGATCACGGCGAACACGATCGCCGCGACAGCGACCGCCACCGCCACCGCGCCCACCCAGTCCACCTGCGGATGCTCGCGCTGGCGGGACTCGGCGATGGTGCACGCCAACCCCGCCAGCACCGCCCCGGCCACGGTCAACCCTACGAACACCGATAGCCACGACCATCGTTCGAGCAGCACCCCGGCACCGAGAATCCCCAGTATCGCCCCGGATCCGGCGACCCCGGCCCATATCCCCACCGCCCGGCCGCGATGAGCGGGGGCGAACCCTGCAGTGAGGATCGACAGCGTCGAGGGCATCACCAGCGCGGCGCCTGCCCCGGCCAGCGCGCGCGTCGCGATCAACCAGGCCGGGTCGGACAGCAGCAGCGGCAGCGCCGAGGCGGCGGCGAACACCACCAACCCCACCACCAGCACCACGCGGCGCCCGTAACGGTCACCGACGGCGCCGGCGGGCAGCACCAGACACGCCAGCACCAGCGTGTAGCCGTCGACGATCCAGGTCAGCTGGGCTTGGGTGGCCCCGGTCGCAAGCGCGATCTGCGGCAACGCCGAATACAACGCCGCCATCGCCGCGACCACCAGCGCCACCGCCAGGCACGACACCGCCAGCATCCACCACTGGGCCCTGGTCCAGCGGGCGATCTCGACAGTGTCCGTTCCGGGTGTGGCCACCGGCACCTCCCCGACTTTGAAGACCAACGGTATCTGTACGAGACCATTCGTATCATAGTGGTTGGGGGGTGGGATAGAGTTCACCCATATCAAGAGTTCAACGACACGAATTCGGAGGAAGGCGCGTCCATGACCGACTCAGGCCCGGCGGCGACCGACCCGCTCGCCGCGGACGACGAGCAGGCCGATCCGCGACTGGCGCGCTCACGCAACCGGTTGCTCGACGCGGCCACCCATCTGCTGTCCACCGGCGGTGTCGAGGCGGTCACCGTCGAGGCGGTCACCCGCGTGTCGAAGGTCGCCCGCGCCACCCTCTACCGGCACTTCGGCAGCACCACCCAGCTGCTCGCGGCGACTTTCGAACGACTACTTCCCCAGGTCGACACACCGACCGGCACCGGGCCCGTGCGTGAGCGGCTCCTGGCGCTGCTCGCCAGCCAGGCCGACCTCATCGAACAGGCTCCGGTGCAGATGACCACCCTGGCCTGGCTGGCGATGGGTTCCATCGGCGAGGACCACCCCGACCCGGCCGCGGTCACCTCGCTGCGCGCGCGCGTCATCGAGCAGTACCGCCACCCGTTCGACCAGATCCTCACCAGTCCCGAGGCCCGCGCGATGCTCGGCGAGCTCGACACCACCTTCGCCATCATCGAACTCCTCGGCCCGATCGTGTTCGCCCGTCTCACCGGATTACGCAGCATCGACCACGACGACTGCACCCGGCTCGTCGACAACTTCCTCACCGCCCACCGAACACCCACGCCAGCAGACACCGCTATCGACATCGCCACGCCGTAACCACGGGCCCCGGTTCCGCGCGGTCAGAACAAGGTGTCGCGCACCCGCAGCGGCCGGTACCCGGTCGGGCCCAGCTGGGCCAGCTCGGCGTCGATGTCGACCTCGATCGCGCCGAAGAAGTTGATGTTGGCACTGTGGGCCGGGCTGATGTGGGCCAGGACCTCGTCATCGATACGCTGCCCGGTCCGGCGCATCTGCTCGACAGCGAACCCGTAATACTCTGTGGTCCAGGCGATCACAGCGTTGGTCGTCAAGGTCAGGCACCAGGCCTGCTCGGTCTGGTCCTCGAGGTGGCGCGCCCGGATCATCCCCTCATGGGCATAGAGCAGGTCGCGGCGCAGCGCGTGCAGCGACTCGCCCTTGTTGAGCTGCCGCGAGATCTTGCGCCGGTAGTCCGGATCGGAGAGGTATCTCGCGGCGTAAATGGTGCGCCGCAGCGCCCCGTACTCCTTGAGCGCCGCGGCCAGGGTGTTCTGCCGCCCCGACGCCGACAGCTTGCCGACCAACAGCGACGCGGTGGCGTGCCCGAACTTCAGCGATCCGGCCAACCGCAGCAGATCGTCCCAGTGCTCGGCGATCAAACCCAGGTTGGCCTTGCGGGTCATCAGCGGGCCCGCGTGCGGGAACCGGGCCTCGGCCTCGGCGCGCGGGCCCGGCCGGTACAGGGTGATCCGCCCCAGATCCCGGATCCGTGGCGAGAGCTGCATCCCGAGCAGGTCGAACAACCCGAAGTTGACCAGGGTGACCCCGTGGGTGTCGGTGGCGTGCTCGGTGATCGGCAGATCGGTGGCGTTGCCCAGGATCTCATCGAGCACGTAGTGGGCTTCGCGTTTGGTCGCCACGATGACCTTGGTGCCGTAGGTGGCGTGGGTGTCGCTGACATGGGTGTAGGTCGACAGGCCCTCGCTGGCGAAATAGCGGCTCAACGGCCGCGCCGTGGTCGACTTACCGCGCGTCGGGAAACGCTGCCCGTCGCTCGACGACAGTGTTCCGGCGCCGAACACCGCGGTCAGCGGCAGCCGCTGGTGGTAGCCGACCAGTACCAGGTTGGCCGCGCGCAGGGTCTCCTCGCGCACATACCACTCGTCGGTCCAGGCCAGGATGTCGTAGGTGATTCCGCACGCCTCGGCCATCCGGGTCAACCCCAGGTTCGTCGAGTGCGCCAGCAGTACCGCGATCAGGTTGCGTTTGAGCTCCGGCGTCCGGGTGGCCTGACCGCCGGCGTGGGTGAAGCAGTCCAGGTAGCCGGTGCGTTTGTCCAGCTCGATCAGCAGCGACACGATCGGCGCGAACGGCAGCATTTCGGTCAGCTCGGCCTTGAGCGTGATCGCCTCGGCGGGAACATCTTCCGCGCTCAGCGGCGAGATCACCAGATCCCCGCCCTCGTCCAGCCGGACCGGGCCGTCCCCGCCGGCCAGCACCTCCTCCAGCTCACCGAGAGCGTCGTGCAGTTCGGCGACCACGGTGGCCAGCGCGACGCCAGGATCGGCGGATCGCCCGACCAGGCCGCAGAACTCAACGCGTTGCGGTTCCCACTGCCCGGTGGTGAGCAGGTAGGCGGCCGGGTCGGCGTAACGGCGCGAGCCCGGCACGAACACATCCCCGCTGCGCAACCCGTCACGCAATCCGAGCAGCACACACAACTCCCAGTAGTGCCGATACGCGGTCGCGCTGCCGGATTTGCGGGCCTCGTCGAGGTAGCCGCGCCACTTCATCGGCACGAACCCGGTCGGGGCGTCATCGAAGACCTTGCGCCGCCCGGTCGCGTTCAACTCGCGCAGCATGTTCACCGCGATCAGCAACTCGGTCGCGGCGGTACCGCCGCAGAAGCGCACCGCTTCGAGCACCGCGGGGGTGAACTGACGCAGGTAGTTGTAGGAGGAATCCAACGCCGCCAGATGCCCGTGATCACGCGGCAACCTGGGCTTGGCCTGGGCGATCGCCGCGCGCAGGCGCTCCCACCCGATCTTCTCGCCGCGGATCAGCGCACCGATCTCCTCATCCGGAACGCCGGGGTCGGTGACGATTTCCAACAGATCGTCCAGCAGCGCCTGACGGTCCTCTCCAGTCTTTCCTCGTTCGGCCAGCCGCTGCTGCATCTTCCGTTCGGCAGCACCGAATTTCACCGAGATCGCCTGATCGAACAACGCCACGACCTCATCGAGGACATCGGTGCCGGACTGGGCCAGCACCGTGAGCAGGATCGGATACCGGCGTTGCGGATCCCGACGTTGCAGCGCTTGCGGACTCAGGCGCCGGCCCATCGTGGCCAAAAACCGGCGCCGCTCGGCGGGCAGCACCGACATATCCAGCCGATCAGCGCCCAACCCGCGCAGGAAACCCAGCTTGTCGACCTCGGCGCGGACCGCGGCCGCCGAGGCCTCCACCGGCCCGGTCGACAGCCACCGCAACCGCGAGATCCCCAGCGAAGCGTCGGTGACAAGCAAGCCGTCCAACTCCGCGCACCGCGCCGCAGTGAACTCGTGAGCGAGCCGGTCATAGGTTTCGGTCTGGGCCTGGTGGCGGGCGTGGGCGACCCGCTCGACCACGGTGACCGGGCCTGGCCGGATCACCTTCGCCGAGATCAGATACTCACACGCCAGCCGGAACAGCAGAGTCGGGGAATCGTGCTCCATCGCCCGCGCGAGCAGGAACTCATCGAGCTCCTTGAACTCGAGCGCACCGACCGCACGCCATCCCAGGTACCGCGCGGCCAGGCGCACATGCTCGGTGCGGGTCTTGGCTCGCCTGCCGTAGGCACCGATCACCACCGGATCCAACCGCAACTGCTCGGCGACACGAGCCACCGCCACCGGCGGAGCCGTGACCAGCCGATCCGGCACGAATCCCAGCCACGGCAGCGTACACAACGCGATCGCCAAGCCCAGCCGCTCGGCTGGGCCCCGGCCCCGGCCCGGATCCACGAACGCCAGATCCGCAGGCGTCAGCGTGAAGTACCGGAACAGCTCCTCGCGGCTGATCTCCGGGAATCCCCGCAGTCGTTCCAACTCCTCGTCCGCGAACATCCGCGTCGCCACGACCTCAGCCTCCACCAGCACCGACCAACATCATCATCGGCAGTCAAGCACCAACCAGTCGACAGTGCATGCCGAACTCGAAACCCCTTGCCCACCAGTCGGATACGCCAAATCCGCCCGATTTCCGGCGGATGCTACGGCTACCCCCCCTTCTGGCGCTCTGAGCTGGGGTTTTCCGTGAAACGACAACGGCCCCGCCGGGGCGGGGCCGTTGGTTCAAGCTTCTATGCGGTCGTGGATGGGCAGGATTATGGATCGGTGGCCGAGATACCGTTCGGACAGCTCGCCCAGTCTCGAGTCGGAGGTTCCGGCGTAGTTGCCTCCGAACATCACCACTCGCCCCGGCTCCGCTAGTTCGTACCGACGATGATCGGCGTTCCATCCGACCCCGACCAGAGCGGCATAGCTGCCTTCGACGAAGGCATAGCGGCGAATCCGTACGGCGACGGCGGGGCTGATCTGCTCACGGCCGCCGACGTGGCTTCGCACTCCGTGGGGGGTGCAGCCGGACGGCAGTGGCGCGATGCGGCCCGTGCGGGCGCGGCGCTCATCAAGGACGCCGACCAGAAGAAGAGCGTCGGCGGCAGCGCTGATACCACCGTTGGTGCAGTCGCCGAGGCGGTGGGCGCGGTAGACATCGAGCAGGAGACCGGCGGGGCGATGGTCGTTCTCGTTGTTGTTCATGACTCTATTTTATATCTGTTTTGATGACTTTTCGATGATTTACTGGTGCTCTTTCGGTGCTTTTCTGGTGATGCCGGTCACACGTTTTAGGCTTTGACCTGCGGTTTTGCAGGTGTAACGCGTGGTTCGGCGGCGGTGGTGGAGCGGGTACCTCGGTCGGTCGGTGCTGCCCTGGTGAACCGGGCGCGGCGGGCGCCGGGCAAGGGCGGGTTTTCCCTTGCTCGGTGGTCGGCGGGTCCGGTAGGGCCGTGTGTGGTGACCGGGCGCGGTACCCGCGGAGCAGCGGGAACCTTGGGAGTGAGGGACAGGGGTCCCGGGGGCGGAGCCCCCGGGCATCGGTAGAGCGATGTGGGTCGGGCTGGGGAGTTTCTGTACCCGTAGGCGGGGCCCGCGTAGACCGAAGGCCCCGACCAGGAGGTCGGGGCCTTTCAACGGTTGGACTGGTGGTGCGGTCAGTCCTCGTCGGTGCTGTCGTTCTTGCTGCCTCGGGCTTTGCGTCGGCGTACCTTCTCCACATCGGGGAAGGGCTCGCCGCCGTTGTATTCCTCTTCGAGCTTGTGGGTGTACTCGGCGATGGCGGCCTCGATGAAGCTGTTGAGACTGCCGTGCGCGCCGGGGTAGACACCGCGCAGACCCTTTTGAGCGTTGGTCGCAGCGTCGATGACGGATTCGGCGAGGGTGAACGTGCGCCGGGTCAAGGCGGGCTGCTGCACGATCTTCTTCGGTGCTGCGGCCCGTACCGGGACGTTCTCGTCGGGAGCTTCGGCGTCGAACATGCTGCGGATGTCGCTCATGACTTCTTCCTTTGAGTAATGGTGGCGGCCAGGTCGTCATAGACCCAGACGTGACGCCAACCGTCCTTCGTGTCCGCGAGGGATACCCCGTCGTTGACGGCCCTCTTGATCGGCTCGGCGGATTGGACGCTGCCCAGGACAGGGATGCCAGCCTCGGTGAACTGGGTTGTCCAGGCGCGAGCGAGGACCGTTCCGGACTGCACCTTGTTGAGGATGGTGCCGCGGACCCACAGATTGCCGTTGTGCCGCTTCTTGATGCTCTGGGCGTACGAGGTCACGCCCTGCATGGCCGCGATGCTGAAATCATGCGCTTCGTTGAGGACGATGAGCTGGTCAGCGGCCACGAGCGCGCACATCTCGAGGGCATTTCGCGTGGGGGAGCAGTCGATGAGGATGTAGTCGTAGCGGTCACGGATCGGCTCGAGTGATTCCCGCAGGACGTGAGGGCCTTCGATGGGATCGTTCGTGATGTTCTTCTCGGCGCCGATGAGGTGGGCTGCGTTCGCTGGGGCGGCGATGAGGTCGACGCCGGGGCGCACTGCGTCGAGGATCGCCTCGGCAGCAGGCTTTCGGGTCTCCGGGTCTATATCGACGATGTGGTCGGCGGTCACCTTCGTTGCGGCGCGGAGGTCGGGCTGCAACTTGGTGAGGGTGTGGGTGAGGTTGCCGGAGGGATCAAGGTCGACCAGGAGCACCTTCGCGCCGGCACGAGCGAGGGCTTCACCGACATTGAGCACGGTGGTGGTCTTGCCCACCCCGCCCTTCTCGTTGCCGATCAGAATGATTTTCGAACTCATGGCCTCCCTTTCTTGATGCAAGAATACATCATTTCTGATTCATAAAGCGTGCTCTTCTGGTTCTTATCGGATGACGGTTTCGTGACTGGCGCGGACTGTGTGGCGTTGTATCTGTTCAGGTTCGTTTCCATGTCAATGGTGGATGGAACAGCGAGGGCCAGGGCTCGATGCCCTGGCCGTCGGCCACCGCTGCCACTGGGGGTGGGGGTGGTGGGGTGACTCTGGTTGCGTTCGCAGGGTTTCCAGTCCTGGCGGCTGGTGCGTGGCGCTAGCGAACATCCAACACTCTCGATGGCGGTCGTGCACAGGGGGCCGCTGGGATTCGCGCCGGCTCGTGGTCGGCGGTGGGGTCTGCGCGGCGCAGCCGCTCCTTCGGGTTCGGTTTTCGGCCGGCCTCGCGGTGGCGGCAGACCGTAGAGGTGTGGCGGATATAGCGGCGGCCCGAGCCGTGGCCGTGAGGGGCGTCCGGCTCGGGCCGTGGGTCAGCGGATCTCGCGGCACTGGCGGCATTCCCACCCTTGGGGGCGGAGAAGGCAGGTTCTTCGTTCTTCGCAGAGCCAGCAGGTCTGGTTGGCTTTTTCGGCTTCGCCGCGTTCCTGCGCTGCGGCTTTTTCGTGTTCGGCTGTGCGGCGTTCTCGCTCGGTGTCCAGGTCGTTGTGCTGGGCCGCGGTGGGTAGTGCGCGCATCATGCGGTAGGCAGCGGCGGTGCCTGCGTCTCGTTCTGCGAGGTCGGCGGCGGTGTAGCTCGGGGGTCGGTCGGCTTCTTGCAGCATGGGTCCGAAGATCGTGCGGCAGGTCTGGCAGGGGGTGAGTTCGTCTGTGACGGGCTGTGTGCATCCGGGGATGATGCACTCGGCAAACAGGGATTCGGCGCTCATGGCGTCCTCGCGGCGAGTGGGGACCGGCGGCCGCGGCCGGGGTCGCGGCCGCCGGATTGTGGGTTACTGACCTGGGCGGATGGGGGTGTGGGCGTCCTCGGCCCGGACGTCGGTGATCTTGTCGTAGGGCAGTCGGTCGGTCCAGCTGTAGGCGGTGGCGACGGTGACCGACTTTGCGTTGACTCGGATCACCTTGTGCCAGGTGCCGGAACAGTTGACGAAGCATCCGGGGCGTAGGTCGGCGCGGCTGTAGAGCTTGGGGCCGTCGGTGGCGTCCTGTTCGGCGCGTACTGCGGTCCAGTATTCGATGTCGCGCTCGAGTTCGGCTTTGTTGAGTTCGAGCTGGTGCATGTGGCTGCTGGTCTCGGCAGTGTGTCCGGCAGCGCGGTACTTGGTGAGGTGACGTTCGATGCTGCGTAGTTCGGCGCTTTGTCGTTCGATGCGGCGGTGGATCACTGCGGGGGTGTAGCGGTGATCGGTGCTGCGGGCGGCGATGCGGGCGGATTCGGCGGCTGAGCGGGCGGCGGCGTCGGCTTCGATCGCGGCGCGGGCGGTGGTGTGGGCGCGGTCGAGGGCGCGGCGGTGGCGTCGTTCGCTGTGATGTCCCACCTTGATGGGTTCTCCGCCTTCGGGCAGCGCGGCACAGGCGTGGTCGTGGCGTGCGTGGGCGGCGTCGGCGGCGGTGGCTTTGCGTTCGGCCTTGGCTGTGAGGGCGTCGGCGCGGTCGGTCAGACGTTCGTTGCGGTCGTGGTGGGCGTCGGTGCCGTCGCGAAGGGTCGTGTCGATGTCGGTGTCGACGTCGTGTCCGGCGGCGCGCAGGGCGGCGGCGGTGTGTTCGATGCGGGAGAGGTGGGGGGCGCGGTCGCGGCTGTGCGGGATGTACCAGGCGGTGATGCTGCGTCCCCATTTCCAACCTGCGGTTTTGAGGATCGGGGCGGTGCCGTCGCCTTTGCTGGTGCCGTCGATGATCGTGCCCTCTGTTGGGGTGTGCGTGATGGTGAGCATGTGCGCGTTTCCTGTTCGGGTCGGTAGTGCGCGCCGGCTGGGGAGTCGCGGTGACTCCCCACCGGCGCGGAGGGTGGATCAGTACTCGGCGATGAAGACCGGCCAGTGGGGGCCGGGGCGGGTGGTCCAGCGGAGGATCGGCCGCCAGTAGGTGGTGGTCCGGTAGGCGCGTTCCTCGTGGTGGGGGCACATGGCCCACTCGCCGTCGGTGTGGGTGGCTTCGGTGGTGCAGCCGTTGTAGTCGCACCACTGGTCGGGGAGCTCGAGCGTCTGGGTGGGGACGGGAGTGGTCATCGCGTCTTTCCTTCCGGGGTGGTCGGTCAGCTGAGGCCGGATTCGATTGCGGCGCTGATTTCGTCCTCGGTCATGCCTGCGGCACGGGCGGCGGCCTTGGCGTCGCGGGACTCGGCCAGGACTACGGAGATGTCCTGGCCGGTCGAGATGTTCTCGAGCAGGGCGTCGATGTCGCGGCCGAGGTTGTGGAGCTTCGCGGTGATGGCTTCCTTGCCCATGCCTCTAGTTTACATCTGTTTTGATGTTTTTACGATGTGTTGTTGGTGCTTTTTCGGTGCTTTTCTGGTGATGCTGGTTACACCTTTTAGGCTTTTACCTGCGGTTTTGTGGGTGTAGCGGGGTGGTTCGGCGGTGGTGGAGCGGGTACCTCGGTCGGTCGGTGCTGCCCTGGTGAACCGGGCGCGGCGGCTGCCGGGCAAGGGCGGGTTTTCCCTTGCTCGGTGGTCGGCGGGTCCGGTAGGGCCGTGTGTGGTGACCGGGCGCGGTACCCGCGGAGCAGCGGGAACCTTGGGAGTGAGGGACAGGGGTCCGGGGGCGGAGCCCCCGGGGATCTGTAGAGCCGATGCTCACGGCAGGCGAGCCGGGGCACACTCCTAGTGGCTCGTCACGCAACCTTGGCCGGGTAATGCGGGTACTCGGCCCACGACCGGATCGGTGAGTCCGGGGCGAACCGGGTCTTCGGCTCGGCACGAGCATTGCGCCACCGCATATACGACGCGATCGCAGTGTTCTGCTCGGCATGACTGCGATGATCGGTGCCGTTGAGCGCGAAATACCGCAAGGCGGCGAATTCCGCCTCGATCCAGTTCAGCCACGACCCGTAGGTCGGCAGAAACACCAACTCGACGTCGTTGTCCTTAGCCCACCTGCGGACACTCAGGTGCCGGTGCGGGGAGAAGTTGTCCAGGACCACATACAACTTCTCCCCGGGCCACCTGGCCCGCAACACCTTCAGAAGATCGAGGAACTCACCGGCACGTTTGCGCGGACGAATCCGGTAATACATTCGGCCGCTGGACAGATCGAGTGCGGCGAGCATGTGCATCACCCCGTCGTAGCGGTGATACGTCGCCCGCAACCGTGCAGGACGGGTGGCCGGCCGCCACGATTTCCCTTTCCGCGGCTGCAGGTTCAGCGGACCGAACTCGTCCACACAGACCACCCGACCGTCGGCCGGCGGGGTGTCGTACAGATCCAAGATCGTGCGCATCTTCGACAGGAAATCCGGATCGGTCGAGGCCTTCCACGTCGTGGTCGACTGCCAGGTGACCTTCCCGTCGCGCAGGATGCGGCGCAGCGTCTCACGACTGATCGTCGGCACGATCTTCTGCGCGATCAGGTGCTCGGCCAGTTTGGCCAGACTCCAGGTGGAGAACCCGGCGATTTTCCAATCGGCGGGGGACGTCCGGGCGATCAAGCAGATCTTCTCGCGGGTCTGCTCATCGATCGTCTTCGGTCGTCCCCCTTTCCATTTTGGGTGCAACGCCTCGAATCCCTGCTCGTTGAACGCGTGGATGACATCGCGGACGTAGTCGTCGCTGACCTGGATCAACGAGGTGATGTCCTTGACGGTCTGGCCTTGCGCGGACATCAGCACCACGATGGCGCGGCGGAGTTTGATCGGGTCCTTGGCGGTGCGGCTGATCTTCTGCAGCCGCCGGCCTTCCTCCATGGTCAACGATCGAACGAACACGCTCGGTTTGCGTGCCACGACTACCTCCTTGTCTCGACTCGGAGACAGTCTGCCGTGGACGTGTCGGTCAGCCGCGGATTACCCGGTCAACAATCCGAGACGAGCCACTAGCAAGGGCGAGGGGCACCGTCCGCCGGCCGCGGGAGCATACGTTTGCCGGCCCCGAGACCAACGAGGCCAAAATCCGACTGCCACACCGACCCTTGAGCACACTGCTCGTCGACACCCGAGACGACCCGAAGGGGGTCCGGGGGCGAATCGCCCCTGGTCAACGCCGCAAATGCGACTCGGCGCACCCAACCGGGGACGATTCCCGAGTTCGATACGCCGAGGTGAGACTGTCAGGCATCAGACGTGGGCATTTTTTGATGTCGGTCTGATCTCTTGTTGATTCAGATTTGAAGCTGAAAAGTTGCTTTTTCGATGACCTTGTGATGCTCAGATGGGGACGGAGGTGTCGGCCTCGGAGAGCCATCGGTAGACGGTGGCGACGGAGCGGTCGACTTCTTGGGCGATGACGGGCACGTCCACTCCGGCCTGACGTCGAGTCAGTGCCCATTCGCGACGTTCCTCGTGGGAGTGGAAGGTCGGGATGGGGGTGGCGTCGAGGTGCGCGCCGGGTAGGTGGGGCAGTGGCACCTCGAGCTGTCGAGTGAGAGCGTCAGCGGTCGCGGTGCGAGTCGGTTGCGCGGCTGGGGTCTCGTTCGCAGTCCCGGCTGCGGCACGGTTCTCAGTGATGGTCGTGACGTGAGTCTTGGATGCGGTCGCGTTCTCGTTCGCGGTCTCACGGAGCGGCTGTGTCGCGGGCACGGATTCGATGTGAGTCTCGGCGGGGCTCTCGGTGGGTGCAGCGGTGCGACGGCCGAGAACGGTCAGCGCGTGGGTGGAGGCGAGCAGCGAGATCGGCGGGAGTGTTGCGATCACTGCGGCGAGAACGGAGTTGAAGCCGGGGGTCGTGGTGAGAACGGCGTGGATCGCGTTTCCTGCGATCGAGACGGTGGCGGCTCCGATGAGAATCTTCCAGAAGAATCGTCGCGCCCGGTGGTCGTGACGTCGGGAGACGACTCCCATCGTTGCTTGCAGGATCGTTCCGTCGACGATGACGGGGAACAGGAAGGCGATCTCTCTCGGTTGGCCGGCCTGGATGCACAGGTCTCGCAGTGCGAGGAAGCTGAGAATGAACGCGGCCGCGCCGATTCCTACGGTGATGGTCACGCCTGCGAACCACATGGATCCGCTGACGGGTGTTGTGTTGGCGGGCTCCGAGTTCTTCTCGTTCTTATGGCGCTTCGTCGCTTTCATGGTGTCCATAATAACAATGGAAACTATGAAATGAGAAGTGGTTTCTCATGTGAGAGTTGCAGGTCACGTCTTCATTCTCAGGACAGCGCGGTTAGCGCGATTGGTCTCGTTCTCACGAGTTCGAGGGAGTCGGAGAGCTCTGTGCGGTGGGTCTGCGACAGCACGCTGAGGAAGGGTCCATTGGTACTGCCAGATGCGGACGTCAGGTTCCGAAGAACAGCGAGGCCGGTGTCTACTGCCATGGCGACGGCAGCACAAAGTCACCAACTCCTCGAAAGGCGGGCGCTGGAGCCAGGAGAAGCCCCCGCAGGGGCGATCAGTGCTCACCGACCATGTAACAGTTGAGCACCCCTGCGCACGGTGAGTTCGTCGGATCGATTTCGACTCCCGATTCGGTCGCGGTCAACGCGAATGCCCCTGACGTCCGCACCTCTGACCGGCGTAGCCGCAGCGTCAGGAGATGCGGAAGGTTTCACAGATACGGCCAACCACAAGGCAGGGGTCCCAGGAAACCTCTACGACCGCTGACGTTGCTCGGCGAACGACACCGCAATTGGTCCGGATCGCCCACCCGACTCGATCATTCCTGCAACTTGCTCCGCTATCGCTGCGACCGGTAGGGATGTGTGGTTATATACCGACGGGAGGAAAATTCTTTACCATCGGGAGGGGATTCAAGCAATGACGGCGCAGGTTCCAGCCACTCTGTAGGCGTAAATCAGATTGCTGAAGCGGGAGATGATTGGTCATCCCGCCTCGGATTCCTGCGGGTCGATACCGTCAATTGTGCAGTATTCAAGTACGCGCCTGTCTCGAATTTCGAGTCCGTTTCTAAAAAGTCCTCCGAATGGGATGCAGGATTCGTTGCCGACGGGCAGCACGCATAACGAGGGGAATGAAGTGCGAAGCTTATATCGGAGAATGGTCGTTTTCGCTGCTGCGGCAACAGCAGTCATGAGCTTAGCTTTCGCTGCACCGGCCTCCGCGGAGGAGGTAACCGGCGTACAAGTGGACGCGCCGATAATGATGGCGGGGCCAAACGGTGAGCTTATCCCAGTCCCTGACGCCGAAGTTCAGCACGGCCCAGTTATCCGGCCGCAGAGTTGGACCAACTGCGACAGATATGAAACTCTTTTCCTCGGAGCGCGGCATGCCTGTTTCAACATCAACGGGTCCGGGTTGTGGGCGAATTCCCAGTCGGTATGGTTTGACGCATCGCGCACCGGAAACGACCCGTACACCTACGTCAACGCTCGGTTCAACGTTGATCGACCCAACGGAATGTACTTCTGGGGAACAAACGGCGGCGCAGTGAACATCATGAATGGATACGCAGTCACCGTTCCGATCAACAACTTCATCGAAGCCGGCACCTGGTGCATGCGTTACCAGTTGCAGCGCACCAACGGCGTGTGGGAAGGCTGGAGGCAGACATGTGGGCCAGTGTGGGCTTAACCACTGGCAACTGTCTCGCTACGCGAGTGCGACTGGTCACGGACAATAGTCGACCCGTTCCACTGCAGTGCTACCGCGGCCAGTACGCCGATGATGATCCCTACAGAAGGTAAGGTCAACCAGATCCAAGGGACCTCAAGTTGAGGAGGAAACCCTGTACGTTCTGCGATTTCAGGACCTACAAAAACTGTGGGGGGCGACCATTGGAGGGTCGCGGCGGAAACTAGCCCGGTAACGAGGCCTAGTGCGCCGCACAGCAACCAGGTAAGGGTCGTTGTGCGGCGCCCCTCGTTAGCTACATTCCGTACCCCGATTCGGCTCAGAACAGTACCGACGAGGAACCCCAAGATCAAGCCTGTGACAGGAAAAGTGAGCCATGCGGGTACCAAAGGGATAAAAGCTGGATCAGATACACGGATGCTGAATTCCATTTGCGTCCTGGCGCCTTCTTGGGAGAAGGATAATTCCCCGTATCGCGGTGGAGTTACGAAGCGCCAAACGGCTAGCGCAAATATTCCCGTTAACAGACCCCAGATCACTGTGAACATGTGAATGCTGGAGGAACTACGTGCATTCATTTCGATAATCACCCCGTTGCAGCCGCGAAGCGGTGTGAAGTCACCCTGTCACGCATTATTCTAGGGCACCCGCATAAGGGGGTGCATGCCCTGGTGCTGATCTTCCGCATCGAGTGAGAGTGTCAGCGCATGACCGCCGCCTTAAGATTTCTTTACTTTCGCCACTTTCCCCTCTCTCGATCGCACCGATCTGCTTGTCGTCCGAGAGGTCGATTGTGAACCAGGGGCCTCTCCGGATCCTGACACACCCTCAATGCGGATCGACGTCGATACGTACAGGAACCGAGCGTGCCACGACGGCCCTCGCTGCGATCCATCTACAACGAATGAGCCTGGGTATGTCAGACCAGAAATCCGGATCGTCGCAGTTGGTGGAACTGCTCACTGTGGAGGATGGGGAGTGGTGCGACTGATGAGTCTCAGGTGCGGTTCCAGCGGCCGACGCCGGTCTGGGCGGTGGACTTGACTTCCCCGGTGGCCGGAGCGTCCCAGCTGTGGCCGTTGTTGTGTTCGGCTTCGAGTCGCTCGATTGTCTCTAGGACGGCGGTCTCGAGGAATTCGCTGAAGGTACTCGGCGGGAGGACTGTGCGGGTGCCGAGGTAGGCAGCGCGAATGCGTTCGGCCTGGTCGGTGTGGAACCCGAGTTTGGGCCGGGGAGTGCGTGACGCCTCGCTCATTGCTGGTCCTGTTCTCCTGGGCGGCCCGGGGCGTTGCGTCCGACGCCGGTCTGGGAGAGGGATTTGAGTTCGCTGCGGCTTGGGGTTCGCCAGGGCCGGCCTTCGTTGTGTTCGGCTTCGAGGCGTTCGGTGGCCTCGACCAGCAGGGCGGTGATGAACTCGCTGAGGGTGGCCGGGGGCAGGATGGCGCGGGTGCCGACGTAGGCGGCGCGAATCCGGTCGGCGTCGGATTCGCTGATGTCGAAGGCCATGCGCTTCTTCCCGGTCATGGTTCTCATCGTAACTTCGGTACGTGCGTCGTCGACTCTGCCACGAATGGACATGGTCACGGATTCGGAAGGAGTGGGCAGTGCGGATACCTGATATGGCTTGGCATGGCCTACCCGAATAATCTCTGTATATGGCTCGGCGTGTCCTACCCGAATACTCGATCTTGGTAGTGCACAGTACTCGGCATGGAAACGGCGGGGGAGTCCCTTCTCACTGACGAGCAGTGGGGAAACGAGGTGCTCCTGCCGCATCGGCCGTTCGCGACGAACCAACTCGAGCACGGTCAGTACCGAATGAGCCGTGACCAGGCATTGATGATGCGCTACATCCAGCACTCTCCCCACGCGTTGCTCGGATCGATCGTCATCGACTGTGACCACCCCGATGCGGCGATGCGGGCGTTCGAGAAACCGTCGGATCATCCGACGCCGAGCTGGGTCGCGCAATCTCCCTCCGGGCGGGCGCACCTGGGTTGGTGGCTGGGCGATCATCGAGTCTGCCGTACCGACTCGGCACGGTTGACTCCGCTGCGCTACGCCCATCGCATCGAGCGAGGTCTGTGTATCTCTGTCGGTGGGGACTTCTCCTACGGTGGGCAGCTGACCAAGAACCCGATCCACCCTGAATGGGAAACCATTTACGGTCCAGCGGATCCCTACTCGTTGCGGGATCTGGCGACCATCTACACACCTCGTCAGGCCCCGCGCCGGCCCGACCGCTCCGTGGGTCTGGGCCGCAATGTGACGATGTTCGACACTGCCCGTAAGTGGGCGTACCCACAGTGGTGGCACCATCGTCATGACACCGTCGATCAGTGGCTTCAACTGGTTCTTCAGCGTTGTCACGGAATCAACAGCGAGTTCGCCGACCCTCTTCCTTTCATCGAGGTCCGTGCCACGGCGTACTCCATAGGCAAGTGGATCTGGCGTAACTTCGACGAGGGGACGTTCCGGGCGCGCCAGGCAACACGTGGCAGCAAGGGTGGCAAGGTCATGAGCTCCGCGAAACGGGAAGCAAACAGGAAGCGGGCCACTAAGTTCGATTTGGCGACAGCATTGGAGTTTGCGCAATGAGTGGCAGCGCCCAGGCACAACAACGTCGGTCGATCACTGCAAAGGAACTGGCACGCCGGCTCGGCTCGTCGGAGCGCACTGCACGTCGTCTGATTGCTGAGCCCCGAGACCAATTCCTCGAACGCGCAGAACGTCGACGCAAGCAGGTGGTCGAACTTCGCGAGCAGGGGATGAAGTACCGCGAGATCGCCGAGGAACTGGAGATGTCGACCGGAGCGGTGGGTCGGATATTGCATGATGCCCGCAGGCTCGAGGGGTAGGAGTGGCTTCCGCGTGAAACGATTCGATTCCTCTTCGCCGCTGTGGTGCTGACCGGAGCGAGCATTTCGTTCAGTAGTGGTTCCGGTCGAAGCGGTTCCCGCGGGTCTGGGTGCGCATGCTCGAGCGCTGGAACAGTATCTTCCGGATCTCGGCGAGAGCGGTGGCACGGGTGTCGTCGCTGGCCGGAGGATGAGCAGCACGCCGGTCGAGTTCGGCGCGACGTTCGGCTGCGCGGTGGTCTTGGATCTCGGTGCGGTGTTCGGTGGGGGTAGGCCCTGACCACACGTCGGCAAGGGCACGGAGTTGCCAGCGCAGGAAGGCGGTCGGGGATGTTAGGTGTGGGAGGGTGCGGTCGCGGCGGAACTCGGTGATCTGGTCGGCGATGTCGTCGCCGGTCCATCGGGTGGTGTCGATGCCTGCGGCGGTCAGGGCGTCGGCGATCGCTCCAACGTGGTGATGGGTGGTTCCGGGGACGTAGTGGCCATTTCGGTTCACGCCGCGGTATTCGGGCATCGTGGGACCGAGTCGGTCGGCCAGTCGCGCTGCGGCGATCTGAGCGTGTAGGGGTCGTGGGCCGCCCGGGTTTTTCGTCGAAGCCCGGGCGCGGCGCGTAGCGCGCGCGTTGGTGATTATTTGAGAACGAGAGATACCTGTAGAACCCAAAGGGTTCTCCGGTAGATCCGCATGATTCGGAAACTGGGGATAAACAGAAGAGTCGGCAGTGAACTTGCTGGTCAAGGCCCACACGGAAGCTGCGCGGAGTTGCTTTCCGCCATGGGTGAGGCTGGCTTCGACGCGTTCGGCGATGGTGAGGTAGCGGCCACGGACGAGTTCGACGGCGGCTCCGATGCGGCGAAGGATCTGGCGGGCTCGGTCGAGGACGTCGGTGCTGATGCCGGCGTATTCGGCGAGGGTGTCGCGGGCGGCGGTGAGGCTGCGGCCGGTGGATTCGTCGGCGTAAGCGGCGTGAGCGTTGGCGGCGGCGATGAACTTGTCCGGGGCGATGCGGTGCTCGTGGCAGATCTTGATGCCGGTCTCGCTGCGGACGAAGGTGATGATCTGGCGCATCCAGCCCGCGCGGGAGTCCCAGACGGGGATGGGGGAGTAGGCACCATCGGCTACGCGGAGGTTGTAGCTGCCGCGACGGCGACCACGGCGGGTCTGGGGAGCGGCGCGGCCGGGACCTCGACGGTTGTCGCGGGCGGTGTGTGCGCTCCGTTGTGGGCGACACGCGGGAATGTGATTTAAGACGGAAGTTGGCCCAAACGAGCAGCGCTCGCTAATATGCATAACGAAGGCTTTCTGGAGAGAAAGTTCGAGTGCCCGAGGAGTTTGGCGACTTTGCTCGGTCACATATTCGGTTTGGAAGACCCCTCGCTTGGCAGGCGGGGGGTTTTCTGCATCTGAGGGCGGGCTAGTTGGCGGCTAGCGGCCCTCTCTGGTGGCGTTTACACGGTCACCGCCTTGATCTCGCGGGCAAGGTCCGGTCGACCGGCTTGGAGTGCGAGCAGGTCGGCGACGTATTGGGACAGCGCGACCTTGGCGTCCTTGGCATCGTTGCGGAGCTGTTCGTGCAGCTCAGCGGGGATGCGTAGAGTCATCGCGGCGCGGTCGCCTTTATGCGGCTGTGCCATGCGTAAACCCCCGTTCTTCAAGATCGGCCCGTTGAATCTGACTCAGGTTAGCGGCTGCGAGCGCGGATGTCAGTTACCTCCGTACATCGGCGTGGCGCGTGTCGACTAGTGGGACGGCAGTCAGGGAGCCCTTGAGCGGTGGGAGGCGGCGGTGTGCCTCTCGCCGGCGGTGGGGCACACTCTCACGAATGGCGTCACCGCAGCTTTCGACGAGCAGCCCTGCGACCACCGACTCTCCGCCGATTCCGCAACCTCGATGGAGACTGCCGCTGGTGGGTGATCTGCTCAGCATCGATGTGGCCAAGCCGGTTCAGCGTGAGATGCAGATGGCGCAGGAACTCGGTGGGATCTTCGAACGCAAGATCCTCCAGCACCGGTTGATCGTGGTCTCCGGCGCCGACCTGGTGCGGGAGGTCAACGACGAGGAGAAGTGGGCGAAGTTCCTCGGTAAGCCGCTGCGCAAGCTTCGTGTCATCGCCGGCGACGGACTGTTCACCGCGTTCAACTCCGAACCGAACTGGAGCAAGGCCCACAATATCCTCGGTCCGGGCTTCAGCCAGGCCGCGATGCGTGGCTATCACGACTCGATGCTCACCGTCGTCGACCGGCTGGTCGACAGTTGGGACAGCGCAGCGGCGGGCGGTGAGTATGTGGACGTGCCGAAGAGCATGACGTCGCTGACCTTCGACGTCATCGGCCGCTGCGGTTTCGGCTACGACTTCGACTCGTTCGGCCGCACCGAGCCCGATCCGTTCATCGAGGCGATGAGCCGGGCGCTCGAGTACATCAACCGCTCGTCGAACGACATCCCGATCCTGCGGGCCCTGTTCGGCCGCGCGGCGCGTGAGCAGCACGAACGCGATATCGCGCTGATGCAGGCCACGGTCGATCGCATCGTCGAGGAGCGGATGCGCTCCGGTGAGCAGCACGGCGATCTGCTGGACCTGATGATGCACACCGTCGATCCCGATACCGGCGAGCAGCTCAGTCCGGAGTCGATCCGCAATCAGGTGCTGACCTTCCTGGTCGCGGGTAACGAGACCACTGCGGCCACCCTGGGGTTCGCGGTCCATTTCCTGAGCCGACATCCCGAGGTGGTGGCGAAGGCACGGGCCGAGATCGCCGAGGTCGTCGGTGCCGACGGCCGGATCGGGTACGAGCAGGTCGCCAAGCTGCGGTATGTGCGGCGGGTGGTGGATGAGACGCTGCGGTTGTGGCCGGCGGCCCCGGGTTATTTCCGCAAGGTGCGCGGTGAGACCACCCTCGGCGGACGGAGGCTGCCGAAGGGTTCGTGGGTGTTCGTGCTGCTGCCGCAGCTGCACCGCGACCCGCTGTGGGGTGACGACCCCGAGCGGTTCGACCCGGATCGGTTCGAGCCCGAGGCCGTGCGGAAGCGTCCGGCGCACATCTTCAAGCCGTGGGGGACCGGGATCCGGGCGTGTATCGGTCGTCAGTTCGCGTTGCACGAGGCGGTGCTCACGCTCGCGGCGTTGATCCGGCGGTACGACTTCGCTCCGGAGCCGGGTTACGAGCTCGACGTGCATGAGGCGATCACTCTCAAGCCGCGGGGGTTGAAGGTCCGGCTCTCGCGTCGGTGATGGGTGCGGCCGACAGGTAGGTTCCCCCTGGGCAGCAGTACTGTGCCCACAGTTCGGGGAAGGTTATAAGTTAATGGTGATTCTCAATGAGTGGCATCTGGTCGAGACGTTGGTCGACGGCGAGATGTCCGTGGTCAGCTGTGGCGGCACGGTCAAGGAGTGGGCGTCGGTGACCCGACATGTTCAGCCGGCCCCGGATCTGCCGGTCACGCCGATCATCGACGAGGTTGTTCGCACTCGTCGGCCGGTCAGGATCGATGTGCGCTCGCGTAAGGGGGCGCAGAAGGCGTTTCACATCGAGGTACTGCCTGTTCTCGGTCCCAGCGGGGAGGCGCACGGTGTCCAGGTGTGGGTGGGTGAGCCCGGCCGGGTTCCCGGCCCACCTCGCATTGCAGCGGGGATTGCGTGGAGTCTCGAGCGGATGGTGATCGGGCAGACGGTCGAAGCATCGATGATGTCCGGGGTGTTGCCCGAGGATCACGTGCCGGAGCGGACTCCTGCGGAGTACATCGCCAAGGCGGTGAAGTTCGACGATTCGGCGTCGTTGTTCGAGCTGGGCATCGACCCGGTGCACGGTCGCCGGTGGGAGGCTCCGATGTCGGTTCTGCACGCCGATGGTCGGGTGATGCGCTGGTATTGCTGGGGCAAGGGCCGCACCGATCCGGGCAACGTTGGATTGCGGCTGCTGTGGCACGACGTCTCCGACACGACGACGCCGGAGTTGCCGACGTTGAGTGAGCTGGGCATGCAGGAGATGCTGCGATCGGCGGGGGTCTACACCGGCGTCTTCGCCGCCGACCTCGCTGTGTTGACGATGTGGCTGCCCGATGCCCCGCCGTGGGTGGCCTGGCGAAACATCAAAGGTGGAAACGAGATCGTGCATCCCGACGACCGGCATGTGCTGGCCGATGCGCTGGCAACGTTTCGTTCGGGGGATACCGCCGCTCGGTGTGTCCGCGCTCGTCTGCGTTCCGAATCGGGATGGCGGACAGCGCAATTGTCGATCAGCCCGTATCCCGGTCCGCTCAGCGACCGTCTGGTACTCGTTCAGATTTCAACGATGTCGGACGAATTCGATTCGGCCACAGAGAATTTTCAGGGCTCCGATCAGGGGTCGTCGGGCGGGTAGGTTGGTCCCGGACTCGTGGGCGTGATCTGGTAATTTGTCTTCCGCGTCCCCGCCCGTGGGGATTTCCCGGGGCCTGTTCACTCGGCCTCGGATGCAGCACAGCCGGTTTCGGCCGCTTCCGCATGCCTGCGTGAGGTGGGCTGCTATCTCCGCGGGGGGAGCTCAGACGTGGTTATCCGTACTTTGCGTGCGTCGACACAAGGTGTGTCGCGCGTGTCAGACGGGCGCGCCAGGCGGTCGGGTTCGGGTCCGTTCGTAGGCGGCACGGATCTCTGCTGTGTCCACTCCCAGTGCTCGAGCGAGCCCGTCGGCTACCGGCTCGCGCAGCGATGTTTCCCCCAGCTCGAGGCTGCTGAGCGATGCCGTGGAGATGCCGACTTGCAGCGCCAGCTGGGGCTGAGTCAGGCCGGCCTGGACGCGCAGATCGCCCAGGTACCGCTCGTGCGGGGGGATGCGCACCAGCTCGGACATCGGAACATCGAGCGCGGCAGTGACACGGGCCAGACGGTCCACCTGCGGGGTGGCTTGCCCGGATTCCCAGGCGCGCACGGCGGCCACGCTCACTTCGGCGAACCTCGCCAGGTCGCCACGGGTGTAACCCTTCTTCGTCCGCAGCTCGATCAGCCTCTCCCGGTCGAATCCCCGAAGAGGCCGTCTTGTCATGCCCCAAACCTTTCCACGAGGCATAACAGTGCCCTACAGAATGGCTTGCGTCATCTTCCACCGGAATAGATTTTGATGTAGTCTTCTGGAATAGAGTTTCATCGACGGATCTTGTGGCGAAGGGGGTAGCGATCGGCTGAGCCGAGGGGAAGCGCCTGGCCGGCAACCAGCGCGAGCCACGGTGAAGCCACCGGCAAAAGGGAAACCCCGGACACGTGTCAGTGATTGGCGTCGGTGTCACGTATCCGGGGTTGAACCACCTACGTAACAACCCATCCGGGCTGACTACGCAAGCTCGGGCACCAGGTCACTACGGACGAGAGCCCACTTCCTTGTCGGGCGCTGCTGCTCTGGCGTTACTCGACTGTGCGCGCCGGCAGCAGCGTTCCCGCACCTAGCCGGCGCTGCCGACACGTGCACAAGCGGACTACCTCCCCTGTGGTGACCACCCGATCTTCTCGGCCCTGACGGATCCCTGTCTCGCTCAGGTCCTTCACGCATTCGGGATTCGATTCATTCGCAGGAAAGGCGAGGCACATGTCCGTATCCAACGAAGATCAGCTGGTTTCCGGCACCGGCAGACACCGGCGCCGCCGAACGACCAGTGCGGTGCTCAGCACCGCGACTCTGGCACCGGCGGCAGCAGGGTTGCTCATTGCCTTCGCGCCGACGGCAGCAGCAGCGCCGACCGACGACTCCGGCGGTGGACAGGCGGGCATCACGTCCCCGCCGCAGTCCGGTGGGGGACAGGCGGGCATCACCTCCACGCCACCGTCGACTTCTGCTCCTGGACCCTCGGCTCCTGATCCGCAGCCTGCCGAGAACTTCTGGGTAGCGCCTCCGGCCGAGTACAACCGCGGCACCCGCGCCTACAACCCACAGACCGGCGGTGGTGTGTCAATGGCGCAGTACAACGGCTATTCGGGCGGCGACAACTCCGGCTACTCCGGTTACAGCGTTCCTGCTCCGCAGGCGCCGGTCGTGCTGGAAGGCCCGACCCTGCCGATCGAGGCTCCGGTCAACAAGATGCGTTTCGGCCGGGTGATCTTCGACCAGCCGAACTGGGTCTCGGACGTCGATGCCGACAAGACCAACCGCACGACCGCAGTGGTCGAGGCGATGGTCACCGACTACCACCGGTCGACCGGCATGGAGACCGAAGAAGCCGAGAAGATCGCATCTGCTCAGGTGGCGGGCACGGCAGTCGGCGCTGGCGCCGGGTTCGTCACCGGTTGCACCGCCGTCGGTATCCCGACGGCTCTGGTCGCGTCCACGGCTGCGGGTATCGCCGGAGCTGCTGCGGGCACGATGGTGCCCGTCCCGATTCCGGGCGTAGCCCCAATCACCTCCGGTGTTGCCGCCACAGCCGCTGGTGCAGCGGGTGGCTTTGCGGCCGGATGCGCGGTCGGCGGCACGATCGGCGCGGTCGGTGGTGGCCTGGCCGGGTACGGGGTCGGCACAGCCTACGGCGCGGGCGAGGACGCCACGCCCATCGAGACCGAGGTGCCCGACATCGAGGCCGAACAGGTCACCGAACAGGTCGACACCACGCTCGCGCAGTGGTCGGAAGACCCCATCGGAGCGGCTGCTGTCGATGCCGTGCAGACCTTCGCCACCGAGACCGCACCTGCGATCGATGAGCAGGTCCGCGACTTCGTCCAGGCACAGCCCGGTGGTGGGCAGGTCATCGAGCAGGTCGACCAGGCACTCGACTCGTTCTTCACCGACGCGACGCCGGGGCTGGCATCGCGCCTGGTCAGCGAGGCGGTCGGTTTGGGTCTCGGCACGCCCGCTCCGGCAGTCGACGCCTGAGTCCAGTCGAAGAGGGAGACGAACCGATGAAGCGGAACGACCGAGCGAACTCATCTCGGGTGCTCGATGCGACCGCACCTCGCACCCGCATGGTTCGGGAGTCGGTGCCGGTGTCGGTACCGGCGGCCGAAGAGCGCTTTTCCTCCGGGAGAACCGCGTCCGCCCGTGAGTCGGCGTCTCGAGTGGTCGCGGCGGCCGATGCCGGTCGCCGCGCCACTCACCCGACCGCACAGGTGAGCACGCGTCGCCCTGTCGGGAAGGGACTGACCTATGCCGGTCTCGGTCTCGTGGCCGTGGGCGTCGTGGGACTGGCCGGCTGGGGCATTACCGCTCTCGTCGGCGGCGGTGACGACGCCGCGGACTTCGGTGGCCTGGTCCCGGACACTGCGACCGCGGCGCCGACCGCGGCCGCGGCCGCGGCAGATGATCCGTGCTCACCGGGCGAGGGTGACCAACTCTCCGGCGAAGGGGTGATCGCTGCGCTCGAACACCGCTATTACCTGCTGCGTTCGGGTGAGTTGGTACGGGAGTTGATGGCCCCTGATGCACCGTTGCCCGACGCGGCAATGATCCAGCAAGGCATCGACACCGTGCCGCTGGGGACCACGCACTGCCTCGAGGTCACGGCCATCGGGCCGAACACCTACAGCGCGCAGATCACCGAGGTCCGCCCGGATCGGCGCAACGAGTTCAAACAGCGGATCACAACGACCACGGCCGAGGACGGCCGAGTGATGATCCGCTCCATCGAAGAGGTCGGGGCATGAGGAATGCAAGTCTCGCTCTGGCAGCGGCAGCAGTGACCGCCGCGGCCGCGGTGAGCACACCGACGGTTGCTCATGCAGCGGAAACGAACGGATGCGCGCGCACGATCGCGCTCATGATTCCCGGCACGACGGAAACGTCCGCTCATGCTGATCCGACCGTGCCGACGGGCATGCTCGCGGCGGTCGGTGACGCACTCGAGCAACGGTTCGGCAAGAACCTCGACGTGGTGTACGTGCCGTATCCGGGCGAGGCGTTCTTCAACGGCACGTCCTATGCCGAATCGAAGTCCCGGGGCGACAAAGCGGCAGCAGAGTTGATGGAGCGGTGCCCGTCGTCGAAGTACCTCATCGCCGGGTACAGCCAGGGCGCGCAGATCGGCAACGATCTGGCCGTCAACATCGGCCACGGTCTCGGCCCGGTCACTCCGCAGCAGGTCAAGGCGGTGATTCTGCTCGCCAATCCGAAGCGGGGCACTGAGGGCGCAACGTTGATCGGCCCGCCCCTGAGCGGTCAGGGCATCGCTGGGCCGGCCCCGGAAGGGTTCGGCAAGCTCGCGGGCAAGGTGTTCGACATCTGCCACCCGGACGATGCGTACTGCAACACCGATGGTCAGTCGACGCCGTTCCTGGCGTCTCTGGGCCGGATCATCGCCAATCCGCCGGGAGCGGTCGATGTCTCTGCCGAACTTGCCTCGACTGCATCACCCCAGACTCCGACGATCACCGGCACGTCGACAGTGGCGCAATCCTCCCTGGTCGATGAGCTGTCCTCGCCGGGGACCTGGCGCAACGCGGATCTGTCGGCGGTGTTCGGGGCAGCCTCGCAACTGGCCGAGTCGGTGTCTTCGCTCGATGCCGCTGGTCCGACGTCGACCACCTCGGCGGCGAACATCGCCCGCATGACGCAGCAGGCGCGGCTGGTGTCGGAGACTTTGACGCCGGTCGACCAGGCGCGAGAGTGGATCGACAGCAATCCGGGCGCGCGTGAGACGTTCACCTCGGCTCCCGAGGGATCGCCGGAGGCGACGACGGCGGGCGTGCTCGACATGCTCGAGCAGGTCGATGTCCCGGCAGTGTTGTCGGCCGCCGAAGCGGTGACCGGCGTGAGCACGGCGTTGCTTGAGTCCCGGGCCTCGGGTGAGTCGGTCGATGTGTCGACGCTGGCAGGGTCGGCAGATGCGCTGGTCGCGGGTCTGTCGCCGTTGGCGGCCTCAGGTCCTGTGGAGTTGCGGACGGCAACGCAGGTGCTTTCGGTGGCCAAGCCGACGACGATCATCAATCAACTGCTGGGCGTCGTCTCCGGCGTGACTTCGGTCGACTATCCGGCGGTGGCAGCCGGGTTGCAGCAGATTCCGATCAAGATTGCCACCGGCGATGTGCACGGGGCGCACGCGGTCGCGGGGGATCTGAACAATCAGCTCTCCCCGCTGGTGAAGATGGCTGCCGGGGTGGATTTCAAGACACTCTCGCGGCTGGTGGCGATGGTTCCGGACCCGTCCGGCACGGCCGCAATCGCCGCGCTGGTGCTTGATCTGCTCGGCAACGTCGATGTGATCCGCTTGGCCCGCAATGTCGGTGAGATTCAGGAAATCGCCTGGTCGGTGGCCGAAAGCGGGAACGTGCTCGAGCTGTCTCGGCTGATGCCGGTGGCGGTGGAGCTGGCGCAGGTGGCTCTCGGCGTGCTCACCCCGGGCCTGAAGATGAGTCCCGATCAACTGCACGATCCGGGCGATCCGATCGGCTCGCTGATGGCGGTGCAGGCACAGGACAGTGATCTGGCCGGCCTGGGCCAATCGGTGATGACGCTGGCGAGTAGTGACGGTGCGGCCGAGCTGGGGCAGCTGGTGGCCGAAGGATTCACCGCGGCGAGTTTCTACGCCTCGAATTCGCACATTGCGTATCCGAGCTGGTCCCCGGATGGGAGGGACAACGCGATCGACACGATGGTGAAGGTTTTCGCCAAGGCGATTGGCTGACGCCGGGCGGTCCTGGTCAGCGGGTGGTGCCGCTGCCAGGACCGGGAGCCTTCCACTAACGCGGCATCCGACCTCGGGCGGGCGGATGCGAAGTCACTCACGTGCATGGCCTGGGCGGGCTAGCGACAAGCACTCATGCAAAGGGGGTGAGGACGTGGCTTCTTCGACGACGAAAATTTCGCTGGCAGCCAGCGTCGTGGCCCTGATGGGTGCGCTGGTGATGTGCGGCAGCGACAATCCCGATCCGGACAACTGCCTGCCGACGCAGGGTGTGTCCCGGTCACCGAACAGCCTGCGTGCTGCCACCGGCAAGAAGGTGCAGCCGATGGTCACCGGCACCTACACGTTCACCTCCGGTTTCGGCCCGCGCTGGGGTACCTCGCACAACGGCATCGACCTGGCAGCACCGATCGGTACACCCTTCTCTGCACCGATCGACGGAATCGTTGTCGCGGCAGGAGATTCCGGCGCGAGCGATGAGAACGGTTTCGACAACTGGATCATCGTCGACTCGGCCACCGCGGACGGGTCGACCATTTCGACGGTCTACGGGCACATGTTCCCGGACGGTGTTCTCGTCTCCGTCGGTGACGAGGTGCGCGCCGGGGATCTGATCGGTCTGGTCGGCAACGCCGGAGGTTCGACCGGACCGCACCTGCATTTCGAGGTCTGGCCCGGGGGCCGACTCGACGGTGGATCTGCGATCGACCCGATGCCGTGGCTGGCCGATGCGGCTGAACTCGACGCCCCGCAACAGCGTCCGACCTCGCCGAATGTGCAGCTGGTCGCGGCCGAGACTTCGCTCGGTGCCGGCTGCACCGGCCTGACGCGCCCCGGCGGACGCTCCCTCGCGCCGGGATCGGTCCCCGAGGAGTTCCGGGAGTGGATCGTCAAGGCGGCTCAGACCTGCGAGGCGATCGATGCTCCTTTGCTGGCCTCCCAGCTCTACGCCGAGAACCAGTTCCGCTACGGCCCCTCCTCGCCGGTGTCTCCGGCGGGGGCACGCGGGCCGGGACAGTTCATGCCCGCGACCTGGGCCTCGATCGGTCAGGACTATGACGGTGACGGCGTGGCCGACGTGAATTCCATCGGTGACTCGGTGATGGCCATGGCCGACTACGACTGCCAGATGTGGGAGCAGACGCAGCAGTGGCTCCGCGAGGGAAAAGTCTCAGGTGACGGCACCGAGTTGATGCTCTCGGCCTACAACTGCGGGCCGGGCAACACACTCGCTTCCGGCGGGGTGTGCGGCAACGCGGAGACCACGAGCTACGTCCGCACTATCCTGGCCGGCCGCGCTGACTTCGCCGGTGTCGACCAGCCTCGGCCGCCGTCGGTGAGCGGTTCGCGGGTGGTCGATGCAGCACTCGGATGGCTGGGCACCGATTACGCCTGGGGCGGCGGGGATGCCACCGGCCCGACTCGCGGCATCGCCGATGGCGGTGTCGCCGATGAGCACGGCGACCACAACAAGGTCGGCTTCGACTGCTCGGGCCTGGTCGTGTACGCGGTGGCGCAGGCGACGGACGGAAGAATTGTTCTGCCACACCAAGACTCCGCTCAGGTCAACGATCCCCGAGGGACGCCCGTAACCGAGGCGGCGGACTTGCAACCCGGAGACATCGTGCAGCCCTACCCCGGCCACGTGTGGATCTGGATGGGGGACAACAAAGTTGTCGAAGCACCCCAGTCCGGCGAGAAGGTCCGAATCACCGAATGGACACCCCCGAAACATGTCAGAGCCATTCGATTTGGTTGACACATAACGGATTTCATACGCCAGAACATCGAAAACGATGACACACCAGGAAGGGAACACCACACCGTGAGCGAAGAGTGGGACAAGGCGGAATCGGCCGTCCGCACCCTCGGATCGACCCGGACAGTCCAGGCGATGACGGCCTCGGACCTGCGGGCTTGGGCTGCGGAGAACAACCTGATGACGCGCACCCAGTGGCCGAAGATCAAGCGCGAGCTCTACAAGCAGTTCGATGTGGACTACGACGCCCTGCGAGAACGCGAGCAGCGTGAACGGGCCGAAAAGCTGGCCGCGGCCGCCGCATCGGCTCCGGTGGTGTCCTTGGCCTCGGCCGGCGACGAACGTGGCTCGTTCGCCGTCGTCGGCGATGCCGACACCAACGATGTCGCCTGGTACGGATCGTTCCACAAGGACGATCGGATCTTCCGGCCCGGCGATCAGGACTCGGCGGATGAGGCCAGCGCCGGTAAAGCCGTGTTCCTCGCTGCGAAAGTCCGCGACCACCTCGAGGTCGAGGCGGTTCGGTTGCGTCTGCGAGTGAGCAGTGAACGCATCGACGGTGTGAAACTGGCCGATCTCGCGGCAAAAAAGCAGGTCATCCTCGATCTCAAGGTGGTCCCGACCGGCAATCCGGCCGAGCAGTGGTGCCTCGAACCGGGCTACGGCGAATGGCGGGCGATCCGCCTGTCGGATCTGGTGGTGGCCGAATGATCCGCCGACTGGCACTGATCGGTGTCCTCGCCGGAGCCCTCACGGTGGCCGGATGCAGCTCCGAGACCGACCAGGATCAGACCACTACGAACTCGTCGGCACAGCCGTCGTCGACGCAGGCATGGCCTCCCACCGAACCGGCTGCGCCCACCGAGCAGTCCACCCCCACCCCGGTGGCACCGACGGTGGACACCTCCGATCCGGGCGAGCTCGGCCGCACGGTCGTCGAGACCTGGTTCTCCTATGACACCCGCACCGACACCAATCGCAACGACGCACCGGTGCGGGCCGCCGATCTAGGCGTGCTGACCGACGAACTCGACGCGCAGGTCCGCGCCGATGTGCAGATCCCGGTCAAGGCCAGCGGTGAGTGGGCACAGTGGGCGTCGCAGGGCGCGACGGTCACCGCCGTGGCGGTGGAGGTCCCCAACCAGGGACAGGTCAATACCGCGACGAAATATCACGGCATGTACGAGGTGACCAGCACGGTCACCGATTCCAGCGGCACCGAGATCGGCACAGACGTGCAGTACGTCGCCGTGGTGCTGACCGACAACGGCGACGGATGGCGCGTTTCGTCCGTCACCACCCTGTGAGGTGAGCGTGATGGCTGACATCGCTGACTACAACCACGAACCGACCATCGACCCGCGTCGGCTGCGGCTACGCCCGAACCGTCCCGCTGTCGAACCCGAACCGGCCCCGGCTCCCGAGCCTGTAACCGAGGACATCGCCGATCCGTACGGGGTCAGAGTAGATGCTCTCGCGGCCGTCGACGAGCCGATCGCGCCGACAGCAATGCCGTCCACCGGGCACGGCGCACTGTTCGACGAGGCCGCCTCACCGGCACTTTCCCAGCCTGCCCAGTGGGGTTGGCGGGGTCGGATCAATGCAGCTCTGGGCACGAAACTGGCCCCGAAGGCGGCATCGGCAGAGACCGGCCACCGGGCGGCGGTCGAAGCGATCCAGCGCACGCTGCCGGGTTCGGGCACGGTCGCTGTGGTCAACACCAAGGGCGGAGCCGGCAAGACTCCGACGTCGATTGCGCTGGCCGCGATGCTCGGTAAGCATCGCGGCCGCGGGGTCGTGGCGGTGGATATGAGCGAGGCCGGCGGCACCCTCGGCATTCGCGCAGCGCGCACCGCACCCATCGAACGCACGGTGTGGGATGTCCTCGACAACGCATCGCGGCTGATGTCGGCCGACGTCGAGGCGGGGGAGCTGGCGGCGTATCTGCGACTCCAGCCCACCCACGACGAGATCCTGGCCGGGGACACCGATTCTTCCTACGACGACATGCTCGGCGAGGACGAGTGCGCGGCGTTGGGAGCGGTGCTTCGTCGCCATCGCGACCTGCTGATTATCGACACAGCCACCACTGCGCAGGCCGGGGCGTGGCAGTGGGCGGTGCGCCACGCCGACGTGCTGGTGGTGCCGCTGCCGATGCGCCGGGACATGGCGCAGCACGCCTACGCGATGCTCGACGGCCTCCGTAAGCGGGGCTTCGAGCATCTGGTGCGCTCTGCGATCGTGCTGCTGTGCGCGACGCCGGGGTCCGATCCGAACCTCGAAACTGCGATTGTCGACGAGTTCGACTCTCTCGGTGTGCAGACCTACGTTCGGGTCCCGTTCGAGCCGGTCTTCGCCACCGGTGAGCGGATCACGCTCGAGGCGTTGTCGCAGAGTTCGATCATCGCGTGGACGAATATCGCGGCGATGGTGACCGATGCGCTGGCCGAGGCCATCGTCGAGCGGCAGGCCGGACTCCGGCAGCAGGGGGAACCAGCTCCGGCGGTCGCCCCTGAACCGGCTCCGCCGACGTTCGCGACGGACGTTCCGAGCTTCGTAGCGCCCCAGCCGGCCCCGGCTCCCGAGTCGGTTCCCGCAGCTGAGCCGCCCCCGGCCCCGGTAGCCGAACCCGCTGCCGCTCCTGCTGTCCGGGTGCCTGAGACGGACCCGGCCAGGGACCTGCCCCTGGACTACCGGCCCACCGCCGAGGCGGCGGAATCGGCCCCCGAACCGGACGCCTCGAGCGAATCCGCTGCGGAGGTGCACCAACCGCCGGCCCCAGCGCGGCGGCCGCAACCACCGAAGCCGTCGAGCTTCGATCCCTACGCCTGACCTTCTGTGTGAAAGGACTCTCAATGATCCTGTCAAGCCGCCACCGCGGTGACCGGCACAGTCGGTTGCCAGGTGCGGTGGTCGCGGAGCAGAGCGTAGAGAACGTCCACGCGCCGCCGAGCCAGGCAGATGGTGGCCTGGACGGGACGCTTACCTTCGGCACGTTTGCGCTGATAGTAGGCGCGAGAGGCGGGGTCGCAGCGGACCGCGGTCAACGCCGACATGTACATCACCCGGCGCAGGCGCCTGCTGTAGCGCTGAGGGGTGTGCAGACGCCCGGTGCGTTTACCCGAATCCCTGGGTCGCGGCGCCAATCCGGTCCAGGCAGCGAGCTGATCGGCCGATCCGATCAGGGCGGGGTCACCGACTGCGGCAAGGAATTCGGCGCCGAGCCGGAATCCCATACCCGGCAAGCTCAGGATCACTTCGGCCAGAGGGTGACGGCGAAATCGGGCCTCGATCTCCGCGTCCACGGCGTTGATACGTGCGTCGAGGTCGATCACCGCCTGCGCCAATTCGGCGACCAGTTCGGCAGCGACATCTTCCCCCGGCAACCGCACGGTCTGCGCCTTCGCGGCGGTGACTGCGGCCCGGGCGATCGATTCGGCGTGGCGCACCCCGGCCCCGGTGAGCATCGTGGCCAGTCGGGCCGCACCGACGCGGCGGATCGCTTTCGGTCGCTGGTAGCGGGCCAGCAGCACCACCCATCCCCGGTCCGAGGAGATCTGCGCGAGGCGTTCGAGGCCGGGGCAGATCGCGACGAGTTGCTGACGCAGCCGGTTGATGGTCCGGGTACGGTCGGCGACCAGATTGGTGCGGTGGCCGGTGAGCATCTGCAGCTCACGGATCAACTCGTCGTCGGGACGCAGAACGGGCAGGTCCGACCGCATCCGGGACTGATCGGCGATCACTCGGGCGTCGCGGGCGTCGGTCTTGGCTTCGCCGCCGCGGTAGACCGACGATGCCTGCCACACCGAACGTCCGGACAGGTAGCGCACCGGTTTCCCGGCGTCGGCCAGCACAGTCAGCAACAAGGTGACGTAGGCGGTGGTCAGATCCACCGTCCACGACACCGTCTCGGCGAGGGCGTCGATCTCGGTGATCACCGCACGGATCGTTGCTTCGTCGTTGTCGCATCGCCGCGACAGCACCACCGTCCCGGAGGTGTCGAGTACGCATATCCAGTGGTGTTCTTTGCCGACGTCGACTCCTGCCCACAGTTGCGAACCGGTCATCGGATTTCCTCGTTTTCGCTTGTGTTCCGGCCTGGCCCCGATGGACGCCTCCGCCGGCATTTCCTTAAACAAGCGATCATTCGCAGATCTCAATCAGCGGTCCGAGGTGTCCAGACAGGTCGGGTGGCCAGTCCTTTCAAGCCCCACTCGAGAGTGGGCAAACCTTATGCAGCCTCGCCCGGCCCGCCCGGGTTACAGCTCAACGTAACTCTCACGAAGTAACTGCACCTACGAACTTAAGGACCCCTGTGATGTCTCGCAATACCTCGATGCGGTCGCTACCTCGTAGCGTGGCCCGTGCTGCGTCCCTGTTGTCGGCCACGATCGGCACGGTGTTGCTCACCGCCGGTACCGCCTCGGCTCAGACCGACAATCCACTCGACGGAATCTCCCCTGATCTGGGGGTGTTCGGTCCTACGTTCCAGAGCACCTGGTCGCGGATTGCGGGCGGTATCTGGGGTGCAGTCCTGGCGGTATCCGCAGTCAACCTGATCATTTCGCTCTACAAGATCCGTAAGGCTCGCGCCGGGGGCTACCAGAGCGAATTGAGCGATTCGATGGATTCGGCCAAGACCGCTGGTGTGGCGTTCGGTTGCGTGGCCGGAGCGGGGATCATCGTCGGCGCCATCTTGTTCGTCGTCAACGGCTGATAGCCGATCTACCAGCACTGTTAGGAGAATCAGATGGCACCCGATTTCAGCTCGATCAAGCCGGGCTCCCAGCAATCGCCCCCGGCAACAGCAGCACCGACGCCGACATCCTCGGCGAAGACGGCAGAGACCAAAGGATTGAAGGCGGCGTTCGACAGACTGCCCTCATGGTTCAAGTACGGCCTGGTGATCCTGCTCGTGGTGACGATCCTCGGGAGCATCCTCGCGAGGCTGAGCGGCGGTAGCTCGGAGTCCGACACGGTGCGGACCGGGCACGGTCCCAACTCGATCACCAACGGTGTTCCGCATGGCTACGACCGCACCGAGCCCGGCGCGCAAACGGCAGCAACGAACTTCGTGCAAGCCGCAAACCAGGTCTCTCTAGGTCGAATCTCTGCCGAGGAGGCCAAGTCGGCCCTCGTCGGCAGCAACGCCAGCGATGCGCTGCTGGCCGTCCTCGACGAGAGCGTGACTCAGGCCGAGGGCACGGTGATGAACGTCCTTCCCGCCCTGGTCAACGTCACGGACTACTCGGATGACCGTGCGGTGGTGTCGGTGTGGGCGGTCTCGGCGAGCCAGAACGATCTGAGCGGCACGGGCAAGGTCAGCGTCCTTACGGTCTGGTCCACGACCACGGTGACCTTGGAGTGGGAGAACAGGGATTGGAAGGCCGTCGATTGGGCGTTCCGTTCCGGACCCGAGCCCGAAGAGGTCTCGTTCCCCGAAGGGGATTCCACTCTCGCCGAGTTCGGCGCGAACGGCCTCTACACCTTCTTCGTGGAGTAATCATGCGATCCCTTGTCCGTACTTTTCTTGCGGTGCTGCTGGCGGTGCTCGCGTTGGCCTCGAGTACGACGTCCGCGTGGGCGCAGCCGCTCAGTGGCGCTGCCGAGGGGTGGCCTGCCGGGATGTCAGACGAGCTCAAGGAGTTCTTTCCCGGTCACCCGGAGTTCGAGGCGGCCGGGTGGTCGACCGATCCGGCGTGTGCGGACAAGGGTGGCGACTTCGGGCAGTACCTCGCGCAGTACTTCCGTTTCGACCAGCAAATTCTCTACTGGGCGTCCCCGGTGACGCAGCGCATCGCGCAGTACGCCGAGCTGATGGGTGTTTCAGAGGACGAAGCGAAGCAAGCGGTGCTCGATGGCAAGGCTCCGACCACCTGGCCGGCATCCTTCCCCGGTGGTGACCCGGAGCTCTCGCCCTCGGCCAAGGTGTGCGCTGCGGATCTGGCGAAGTGGTCGGAGCCCAGCGGGAACCACTGGGGATTTACCTGGGCGGCTGCACCCGACGCCGGTTCGATCGCAGTGATGAAGCAACAGAAGTGGGTCGATAACCTGCCGGACGACATTTTCGAGAATCCGTGCAGCGATCACGAGATGCTGTGCAACAGAGCCTATTTCCTCGACTGCGACAAGGGCACCAACATCAGCGAGATCAACCAGTGCCGGGGCTGGAACACACAGATCGGAGCGATGTTCGGCGGCATCTGGAACTGGAAAGAGCAGAACAAGGACTTCGCTGACCGGTTCCTCGATCTCGCCAGAGTCGGTGGTGTGGTCCTCAAGGCCGCCACGCCGCTTCAGATCCAGCTCGGCGTCGGCCTCGGTATAGCGGCCGTCGACAAGGCCAGTGATGTAGTCGCGTTCATCGCTGATCCGGGCAGCGTGATCGACGACTGGGCCAACAGCACCAAGGAAAGCGCGGTATCGCTGACCACCTCGGTCCTCGAGGGCTTGGCGAACATCCACGAGTTCAACCCGCGGGATGAAGGTTTCCTGCGGTGGTACGCGGTCAGTTGCGGAATCGGGGTGTTCGTCATGTCAATTACCGCACTGTTCACGATCTACCGAACCTCCGCACAGAAATCGACACGAATGGAACTGGCGCACAGCCTGATCGGATACGCCCCATTGGGTGTGCTGTCGATGATGTTCGCCCCGGCCGCCGCCGAAATGCTGGTCCAGCTCTCGCACGCGCTGACCACCTCCCTGTCCGGACTGCTCAAGCAGGACTTGGAGCAGGCGGTGGTGTCGGTATCGGCAATGCTCGGAGGCATCACGAGCGACACCGTCGTCGGTGGCTCTCTGACCGGCATCGTGTTCTTCGGGTTGTTGTTTCTCGGGTCGCTGGCGTTGTTCTTCGGCATGTTGATGCACGCCGCTGCCTTGCCGATCCTCGCCGGCCTGACCGGTGTCGCGTTCGGATTGTGGGTGCATCCGAACCTGCGGAAGAAGGCGATGCGCCCGATCTTCGTATTCATCTCGATCGTGTTTTCCAAGCCGGTGATCTTCCTCGGTCTGGGGTTCTTGGCCACGGTGCTGATCGACAGCAGCGCCGGGGCTTACGTCGACGGTGACCTCGCATCGCTTGGCGCCTTGGCGATGTCGGCGGTGTGCATCGGACTGGTCGGGCTCGCTCCGTGGTCGCTGCTCAAGTACGCCCCGTTCATGCCGTCCAGTGAAGATTCGGAAGGCTTCGGCGATACCGGATCGGCGACCGGACAAGGGCTGGGCGGCACTTTGCAGACCGCGCAGATGGCGATGATGGCCCGCGGCGGTGGTGGCGGGGGTGAGGTCGCTGCGGCCCGCTCCGCAGGGGCGGCACACGCCCATCCTGTCGGCGGGGGCGTTGGTGGGGGAGTGGCTTCCACCTCGAACGGGTCGACGTCCCATAGTTCCGCCGGGTCTACCTCCCACCAGCATTCGGGTGTTACCGCAGGTCATAGCGGTGGTGGGCACGGTGGGGCGAGCACTCGCAAACTCATGGGGGCAGCCAAGGGCATCTCCGGCACGGCCGCCTCGGCCGGGGTTGGTGCGGTGGTAGTAGCTGGAACGGTCGGCGGTGCAGCACTGAACAAGGCGGCGCAGGCAGCGCAGAGCGCTCCCGAGCGAACCGACAACATGGGAGATCAGTGATGAGTGACAGTGAGCAGCGCACCTCGATCCTCGGCTCGGAAATCGCTCGCCGAGGACTGATCCCCGTTCCCGAACCTGTGCTGTTCGCCTATTCAGCGGCGCTGATGGTCTCGATGTTCCTGTTCGTCTTCTTCGGATCGACGATCTGGACACTGGCCGGTGTCCTCGCGGTGGTGGGCGGCACGCTGTGGGCGACGACCGACATCAACGGTCGCCGGTCTTGGTCGGGGGAGAAGCTACACCGGATCCGGGATCGGCGGCGGCGAAAGCACGGTGAACACGTCTATCGGGCACCCGGTGATGAGTTGTACGGGGTGCTCGGAGCCGATCCGGGCTGGGAGTTCCCGGTGCCTCTCGGGGATGTCGCTCCGCTGGATCTGACCGATACAGGTCTCGATGACATGTTCATCCTCGAGCACCGGACGCCTGGTGACAACAACTACTACTCGGTGGTGCTGTCGATTCAAGGGCTCGCCGAAGGACTCCGCGGTGCGGAGGAATGGGCGGTGACCTCGCAGGCGTTCTCGCGCACGCTGGCTTCATTCGCGCGCCGATCCTCGCTGCTTCGAGGGCTGGAGATGGTGCATCGCTCGGTGCCGGCCGATCTGACTCCGCACGTGGCGTGGATGGAATCGGTGGTGCGTGCGAATCCTCATGCACACCGGGTGATGCCTGCGGTCGAGTCCTACGGCCAGCTCATCGACGGTCTGGCCCCGGAGTCGGAAGAGCATCGTTGCTACGCCACGCTGATCTTCCCGAAGTCGGTCGAGTTGCTGTCGGCGGCCGGAGCGGTCGCCAAGCGTAAGGGCGTAGAGACGAAGGCCGGTATCGGCCAGGTCATCGTCGAGGAGACCATGCGGGCGGTCGGTGCGCTGACCTCGGCTCGTCTCGGGCAGGTGCAGGTGCTCGGCCAACAGCGTGCCTGTGCGGTGTTCCGCTCGATGCTCGATCCGTCCTATGCGCTCGATGCCCATCGTGGCGCGAACTGGGGCAACTGCTGGCCGTCGTATGTCGGCGGAGACCTGTCGACACGGGTGTCCGCCCGATGGGATACCCGAGTCGGGTTGATCCGGCCCGGTTCGATCGAACCGATCCCGCTGCACGCTGAATGGCTCTCGCCGCTGTTGACCGGCGTCGACCCGGACCCCGGCGATCCTGTTGAGGGGCTTCCGGCCCAGCCGACGATCCGCACGGTGAAGGTGCGGATGGATTTCGTCGATGCGGTCAAAGCACGCCAGGTGGCACGCAAGGACGCGACCGAGGATGCAGCACGCCAGTACAAGGAGCGAAAGAAGGGCCAGGTCACCGACGGTGCATCGGAGGTCATGGCGTCGGCGTCGCTGCGTCGCCGCGAAGACCTCAAGCCGGGATCGGGACACCACGGGGTGATCTGGTCGATGGCAGTGTCGGTCACCGCACCGGATGAGGATGCGGTGATGCGGGCGTGTGCGCGGCTCGAGCAGGCCGCCGACCAAGCCGCCATCAAAGAGTTCACCTGGTTCGACGACAGCCACGATGTCGCGCAATTCCTCACTCTGCCGCTCGGCCGCGGACTCGCGGCCACCAAGTACACCCGGGCCAAGGGGGTCTGATGCCGTCACTAAGCAGCCGCAACAAGGGCGCTGCGCCTGCGCCGACCGCGCCGGAGGTAGTTCAGGCGGACACGCCGGTGGTTTCTCGTCGGCGTCCGCCGAAGCGCAACAAGTGGCTCGACCGGTGGGGCTGGTACGAACCGCGCCCGGAAGGGGTGTGGTCGACGACTCGCCAGGCCGAAGCGCTGAATCTGGCGACCACCCGCAAGAACGTGCGGCACGAAGGTCTCGTGTCGGGGCGGAACCTGATGTCGAATGCGCTGGTCATCACCGATCCGTTCGCGTTGTACGGCAGTGAGATCGAAAACATCAACGTCGCGGTGGTCGGTGACATCGGCAAGGCGAAGTCCTCACTGATCAAGACCACCCTGGGACTGCGGCAGATCGCGGCCGGCCGCCAGGTCGTGGTGATCGACAAGAAGCGCCAAGGTGATCGCGGTGGTGAGTACACCGAACTCGCCAAGTCGCTGGGGGTGCCGTCGATCAGGTTCAAGACCGGCGGTGACGGTGCGCGGTTGAACATCATGGACCCGGCGATTTCGTCGTCGGTGACCACCTCGGGTGGCATCGTGCCGGCCGGTCAAGAAGTGCTGATCGCCGCGGTACTCGAGGACACCATGCAGCGAACGTTGGTGCAGACGGAGATCGCGGCGCTGAACCTGGCACTGAGACTGGTCAACGAACATGCCCGCAGCGAGGGCACCGAGCCGATCCTGCGTGATGTCGCCGATCTGCTGCTGTCGACGCCGGAGGAAGCGACAGCCACCTTCGGTGAGGTGTGGGAGAAGGAAGCATGCCGATGGGGTCGGGATCCGGGCCTGGCGCTGCGGCAGCTCTGCGAAGGAGATCTGCGCGGGTTGGTCGATCAGCCGACCTCGGCCGATGTCCGTCATGCGCTCGACCACCCGCTCGTGCACTTCGACGTGTCCGAACTGCCCAACAAGGGACCGGCGCTGCGGGTGGTGATGACGGTCATCAATACGTGGCTGTCGAATGTTCTCGCCGCTCGCGCATCCGAGCACAAGCAGACCATTCTCATCGTCGAGGAAGGCTGGCACATCGCGGAAGGCTCGACCGGGCGGGTTTTCCGCGACAACATGAAGCTCTCTCGCGGCCTGGGCCTGTCCACGGTCTCCGCGTTCCACCACATCGCCGATCTACCTGCGGATTCTCCGGCCAAGGCGTTGATGCAGGAAGCCGGGATCGTGTTCCTGTACGGACAGGATCGAGTGGACGATGCCGAGCAGACGGTTCGCATGTACCACCTGCCCGAATACTGCGTCGATCTGCTGATGTCGATGCACAAGGGGCAGTGTCTCGTGGTGATGGGCAAGTCCGATCCGGTGCTGATGAAGCACGAGCGGTCCCCGCTCGAGATCACCCTCACCGACACCGATGAGGTCATTCGGGGCCAGGCGAGCACGCTGGTCGGGCAGACCCGGCTCCCGGACACTCTCGGTGCCGAGGAATTGGCCGAGCTGGTGGGGGCGGTGCAGTGAACGAGCGGGGTCAGCAGCGGCCGACACAGCCGGTGATTCCGGTCGGCACCGGCCTGGTGGTCGTGGTGATCGGCGGGGTCCTGTGGACGGTGTACGCCGGGGGCGCGGTTGCCGGCCTAGTGACCGGGGCGGGCCCGGTCTTCCCGGAAGGGCTGCACGGCACGTTGTCGGTGTTGCGGGCGTTGGTGCTCACACCGGGTGACCCGACGGTGGGCTGGCCCGAGGACTCGCGGCCGGGCTCGGCGGTCGCGGTGTGGGTGTGCCTGATCGCAGCCATGCTGGCCTATATCACCGTCGTCCTCATGATCGACGGGAAGGTTTCGGCACGTCAACGCGCTAAGCGCACGCGCCAAGAAGGGTTTGCGGACCGGACGGAGCTGCGGCAGCGCGGCCTCGATCGTAAGAGCGCAGTGAAAGCCGCGAAGGCGAATCGGGCGAGCTTGGGTGATACTCCGGCCCGCAAGATCGACGCGCACCAGGTGGCGACCCGGATCGGCACGCTCTACGGCGAGCATGGCAAAGATGCCGAGGTGTTCATCCAGTACCGGGACGGCACACTGGTCGAGGGTCCGACCGGATCGGGCAAGAGCTGGCGGTTGGCTTGGCAGCGGATCGTCGAGTCGGTCGGGTTCGTGCTGGCCACGACCACCAAACCTGATCTGCTGTGGTCGACGGTGGGGCAACGGTTGGCCTCCGGCCCGGTCGAGGTGTTCGACCCCGAAGCCATCACACGGTGGCCGACGCCGATGCGGTGGTCCCTGCTGGCCGGCTGCGATGACCCGGATACGGCGATCCGACGTGCCGATGCGCTGGTGCAGGCCGTTCCCCTCGGCGATACCAAGAACAGTGGATACTTCTCGACGAACGCAGCGAAGTACCTGCGGTGCTGTCTGTATGCGGCGGCGGTGTCCGGTGGGGATGTGACCACCTTCTATCGCTGGGCGATGCAGCGGCAGGTGCCGAAGGTCAAGGAGATTCTGGACCGGGACCTGCCGACGTGGAGCGTGGAGTATTCGCAGCTCGGCGGCTCGGGATCGGATTCGGTCGACGATGTGATGTCGACGGTCTCGACGCTGCTCGATCCCCTCGCCTCACCGAAGCTGATGGCGGCAGTCAATGTCACCGCCGACGAGTCGGTGAACCTCGCGCAGCTCATCCGCGACAGCGGGACGCTGTATCTGATCTCCGAAGGCTCCTACGGCTCGAGCGCACCGATCGTCACGGCGTTGGCGGCGGAGGCGTATTACCTGGCCAAAGAGATTTCGCGGGAGTACCCGGAGGAGAGAATCGACCCTCCGGTGCGGTTCGTTCTCGATGAGGTCAACAACGTCGCGCCCATCCCGGATCTGCCCGACAAGGTCTCCGACAGCGCCGGGCGAGGGATCTCGATCTGGGCGTTCTGCCACGGTGAGGAGCAGAACATCCGGCGATGGGGTCCGAGCGCGGGGAAGATGTTCACGACGAACTCGCCGGTGCGGATCATCCTGCCCGGCCTCGGTGATGTGAACGAGCTCGAGCAGATCTCCCGATTGACCGGTGAGCGCGAACAGTGGTGGTCTCCGACGCAGGCTCCTCGGCAGACGAAGGTGATGACCGCCCCGGAGATTCGCGGAATGCCTGCTGACCAGGCATTGATGATCTACCGGGGTGCGGCTCCGGCGCGGGTTCATCTCCCGCTGGTGTGGGACCTTCCGCACTGGAAAAAGCGGGTGCTCGACTCTCGAGAGGTTTACAACTGGGTCTGTGAGACGGGGGAGCTGCCCGATTGGGCCTGGTCCCGCACGGGCGGGGAAGTGGTGCTCGGATGAGCGGGTACACGCCGGGCCGGCTGTCGTGGCGGCATCTCGACCAGGAACAAGCCCAACAGTTGTGGGACGAGTTGATCGACTGGGTGGAGTGGTTTCGCGGCTGCTACCGGCTCACCGATCGGATCAAGGGCTGCTGGTATCGGCACCCGAAGATGGTCGAGGAACTGACGGCGGCGATGTCGGCGCACAAGGTCGCCTACGAACAGCTCGGCGACGGTCAGGTGCATTCGTGGTCGCCGGGAAGTTGGCACTACCAGGTCTATCAACCGCTTTTGCAACGCCTGGCGGCCAACTCCGACGAGTTCGGCGACTGTATCGACGGGCGCTGTGAACCGCCGACCGTGCAGGTCACGCTGCTCGAAGGGGTGCGGGAGTGGATCGCGGCCGATATCGCGGCGCGGCCGACCCCGATCGCGGCGGCGGTCGCCGCGACCGAATCGCTCCCGGACTCGGGCAACGGGGCGGAGCCGGCGGTGATCGACGCTGCGCGGATGGTCGATCTGATCGACTCGGGCGACGCCGAACCGATCGATCCTGACGACGAGTTCGGGCCGGTCTCATATGACGATCATGTTTGGGAGTGGTCCGACGACACGGCGGGGTACGTGCGGACCTAGAGAGACTGCCGAGGAACATCGACCGGACTCACCACCTGGCCTTTCCTCGGCGTGGTGGTCGGTTGTCGGAAGTGCCCGCCCAGGTACCGACGTTGATCACCACAACACGGTCACGGCGTCGACCTGATTGAGAACAGGTCGACGCCGTGGCCTTACGTTCCCCCGTAATCTAAGTTTGTGGAATGACTCGAGTGAAATGGGATGAGGTTCCACATCTTTTCGAAGACATGGTTTCTGTTCTGCTAAGCACACTCCATCCCAATGCGCGCCGGATAGACGGATCCGGAGGAGATGGCGGGCGCGATGTGCAAATCCTCGAAGATGGAGAACTGCATATTTTTGAATGCAAATCTTTCACCGGTCGCATAGCCCCTAAGAGCCCCAATCGGCGGAGTCAGGTAGAAAAGAGCCTTAAAACTGCAATGGCTCACCAGCCGGACAGTTGGACGCTAATCGTTCCCATTGACCCTACCCCCGATGAGGAAAAATGGTTCAACGGACTCAAAGAAAAGTTCGGAATTGAATGTCCAATGTACTGGCTGGGCCGGGACTGGCTCGATCGCCAGATGGGGAACCACCCGGCCATCAAGCGGTACTTCGTGGACGGTGTAAACGACGAGGTTGTACGGCTCCTACGCGAGATTAGCAAGGAACAAGCGGCCCTCGACGGAGATCTCATTGGCGGACTAGAGCGTCTTCAAAACCTCGCCACTCGGATTAACGAACTAGATCCGTACTACCGGATCGATATTTCGATCACCGGTGACCAGACCTCAGTCAGTCACACCCCTCGATGGAAAGGAGCAGAAGAAGAAAGTCCCATTTCCTTCGGCATTAAATTCAAATTCCCCGACACGGAACTAGGAAGGTTGGAATCAGAAAAGTTCCGAAACAGTATAGAAAGGGGTGAAGCTGTCACTGTCGACAGTCAATATGTGACAATTACACACGCCTCCGGAGCAATAGGTATATCAGATATACTTGGAAAATCCGCGAAAATCGCCATCGGGTCTACACGTGCACCCATTGAACAAGAACTGCATGGACGAATCGTCATCTACGGGCCAACCGGCCAGAGGAAGTCTTCGCTTCCAGTCCGATTTACACAGCGTCAGCTTGGAAGCCGTGTGTCTTCGATACACGGACAAGACAAAACGGGATCGATCCACATCTCCGCCGAATTAGTCGAATCAGAGTTCAATCACGGGTCGAAGTATAATGTGAAGGTAATTTTTGAACCCGTAGACGGCCTGTACCCCCACGATCTTTTGATCGTATACAGATTTGCTTCCCACCTCTGCAATCCCAACAGAATTCAATTGGAACTGGGTGATGCTAGCCCAATCGGAGACCCGGTAGCCATCGAGGGGACTGACACGTTTCCGGATCTACCGATCACTTTGCTCGAGAAGCTTGCCCGTATCCAAGCAGTTGCCAACGAACCTTTTTCGGTTTCATCCACATTCACCCACGACGACGCGAAGCAGATCGAGATCGCGACTCACCTACTTGATGGCGAAGAAATCAATGTGAGGGAGTCTCGAGAATTTATTCGCCCTATACCTTTAGAATGGATCGAAGAGCCAGAGGGTAAGGCAAATCTCCTCTCTCAACTAGAGAATCAAATCCAGTTTCTTTTGCCCATGTCGCAACAATTCGAAATCTGCGGTCAAAAATTATTCCTTGGTGATGGAATCTACTTTTGCCCAAATGTGAAGGTGGACAATCTGGAAGAGCTACGCTCGTTCCTCCACGGAGACAAACCAGCTGAGCCCTTTATGGTTCACCTGTCGCCCACAGCCGGAACTCCTGTCACGTTTCGCCTCCTCCGAGACGACGATCCGCCAGAGTTCAAAGATCTCGGGCTCGTCCGCCTCTACCCCTTATCCGTCGCCTCGGAACCCAGGGCCGACAGCTAGATACGACGGGGTCGCGGCTCCACTTCAGGTGCTCCGTACTGATGGCTCCGATGAACCGGTGTCTGGTCCCGTCCTTCCTCCTGATGCTGACGCTGCTGCTTGCGCTGACGTTCGACGTGAGTCCAGTCGAGTGTGGCACGACGGTCTTTCGGCCGGACTCCGACCAGGGTGTCCTCGCCGGTGACGTGGTGAGTGCTGCGGTAGGCAGCCGCGTCGGCGATGGTGTTCCGCCACAGGGCAATGTGTTCGGGATCGTCGGGGCAGGCACCGAGGCTCGAGTGCGCCCAGGCCGGTGCGGTGTCGTCGGTGAGCTGGTCGCGGTAGTCGCGGTGCAGTTCGGCGATGACCTGGTAGTCCTCGCGGAGCGTGGCGGCAAGCTCGGGGTCGATGCTGTCGGCGTCGGACACAGGCGCGACGACCCATTCGGGTGCGTCAGGGTTCGTGAAGTCTCGGCCCTCGGCGGCGATGCGGTCGAGTTCGGCGAGCAGCACAGTCGCGGGGACGGTGGCTCCGGCCCGCTCCGCCAGATCGGCTACGACCTCCTCAATGCTCGCGCCGCTGAGGCGGTGGAGATGTTCGATGCGCCCGGCGATGGCCTGGGCACGTTCGTCGTCGGTCTGCAAGGCGAGCGTGGGCAGGTGCTCGGCGATGATCTCTTCGTGCTCGGTGAGCCATGCGGTGTTGCGGCGAGCGATTAGCTCGGTCAGGGGCTTGGCCATGTCGGAGCGCAGCGCGGCCGCAGTGGTGTCGACGCTGTTTGCGGCCAGACGTTCGTGATGCCAGGTGAGCAGGTTGATCGGGTCGACGCCGGCTTGGGCGGCGCGGTGGAGCTGGCGGGCGAGCAGTCGTGCAGAGGATTCTTCGGCGATGCGGGCACCGAGCTCTTCTCCGAATGCAGCGGCGGCGAGGGTGCGAACTCTTTGTGTTTCGAGCAGTGCGGAGGTGTCGCGGTAGCGGCGGATGACCTCGCCGATGCCGGTGTCTGCGGCCGCGGCGCGGTCGGTGGTCTCGGTGTAGCGGCGGGCGCATTCGACCGCGAAGTCGTGCATTTCCGCGTCGGTGTGGAGGGGGTCGCGGATCGGTAGCGGCGGCAATGTCGGGTGTTCGGTGAACTGGCCGACGAGGGCGCGGGTGCGGTGGGCGAGGACCGATCCGATGTCTTTCGCTCCGGCGAGGGGACCTTCGGCGAGGGCGTGTCCAAGGAGAGTGCGGGTGCTGTGGCCGTGGTCATGGGCATCGGAGAGGACCTGGCGAAGCTGTGCCCATCCTTCGGTGCCTTCGATGGTGGCGGCGATGTGTTCGGGCAGGGTGCGGCGCATCTCGGTCTCGAGTGCGGCGTCGCGGAGGCGGCGTTGGGCGGCCAGATATGCCTCGCGCAGCCGCTCCGGGTCGGTGGCGTGGGCGGCTTGTTCGGCGAGTTCTTCGGTGGCGGTGCGGTGGCCGTTGTCGGTGGCGACGACGGTTTCGAGGATCATCCGGCCGGTGGAGACGTTCTTGTCTTCGAGGTGCGGACGCTCGGTGTCGAGGTTGACGGGCACGTCGACCGGGACGTAGATCCGGTTGTCGGTGCGGGCGCGGGTGACGGCCACATACAGCCCGGAGCGGTCCATCTCGGGGGTGATGATGGCGTGGGCGGTGTCAACGGTGACGCCCTGGGCGCGGTGCACGGTGGAGGCGTAGCCGAGTTGCACGTGGGTGCTGATGTAGTCGGCCGGCAGGGTGATGACGCCGCCGTGCTCGAGGTGCCGCACGGTCAGTGCGCCGCGTTCGGAGACGACATCGAGCACTTCCCATAGGTCCCCGTTTCGCACGAACGCTCCGGCTTTCTTTCCGCCGGAGGGGTTCAGATCGCGGCGGTTGCTGCGGGTGAGCACGATGTCGCCGCGGCCTGCGGTGAGTTCGTCGGCGAGGGCGACGGTGGTGGATTCGTCGCTGGTTCCGTCGTGGCGGCGCACGGCCTGGACTTGGATGTTCGCTGCCGTGACGTCCTCGCGGGTGGGCAGCATGACGATGGATTCTTTGCCGTCGGCGAGGTCGTGGAGGTAGTTCTCGACGGCCTGGCCGATCATTTCTTCGCGCGTTCCTTCGCGCACGAGATCGCGTTCGTAGATCAGGTCCAGGCCGGTGGAGTCACCGGATCGCAGCAGCATCGAGTTTTCGGCTTGGGCGGTGTCGTTGCCGAATCGGACCACGGTGTCGAGTTCCGGCGCGTCGGTGTTCTGCGCCAGATAGCGCAGCATTCCGCCGGTCTCCACAGCGTCGAGCTGGGCCGGGTCACCGAGCAGGCGGACGACTGCGCCACGCTCCTTGGCGATCTCGACGACGGCGGCGAGGTCGAGGGTGGAGGCAAGGGAGGCTTCGTCGACGAGCAGCATCGTGCCCGGTGCGATGTCGATGCCGGCCGGAAGTGTGCCAGGGCGACTGCCGACGAGACCGCGCCAGGGGTAGGTCAACGAGGCCAGGGTCAGGCCGGTAACACCGACTTCTTCGCCGAGTGTTTCGGCAGCGACCGCGGAGGGTGCGAGGGCTATGACGCGACGGCCTTCGCTCTGCCATGCCTGCACGACGGCCTTCATGCTGGTGGTCTTGCCGGTTCCTGCGGGTCCCACACCGACGGCCAGCAGTGCCCCGGATTGCAGGAAGTGCTCGGTCAAGGTGCGCTGGCCGGCGTTGAGGTTGCGCCCGGTTTCGGCGCGCATCGTCTCGCACACCTGGCGGATCGAGGCGGCGCGAGCGGTGAAGACGGTGGGTTCGCTGGTGGCCGATACCAGCATCGTTTCGGCGTCGAGGATGCGCTGGGAGCTGTGTTTGTGGCTGCCGTGGTGGGACAGAACGAAGTCGCCGTTACGTCGGCGCAGACGCCTCGGGATCGCGGGCAGCTCGACCCGTGGGGTGGTTACCGACAACTCCATGACCCGGCTGGTGAGTCGATCGACTGCCGTCCGGTAGGCGTCGAGGTCGGGGAACGTCTCACCGCCGAGGTGGGCCTGGACAGCGGAGACGATGTGCGGCAGTTGCCAGCGCGAGCGCTTGGATTCGAGCTTGGTGATCACGTCTCGGGCGTCGTCGTCGAGGCTTCGGCGCTGCGGCCTCGGGGCGTGATCGGCGGCGAAGGCGTCGCGGACGAGCTGGTCGACGGCCTCGTTGCCACCGAGGATTTCGGCGGCCTTCTCGCGCCATTCTGCACGCATCTCCGCGAGTGATTTCGCGTCGGCCTTGCCTTCGCGGGTGTCGAGGGTTGCTTGTTGATAGAGCTGATACATCGTCTTGGCGTCGGGCATCCGCTGGTACTTGGCGCGGTACTCGGCCACGAGTTCGTCGCGGCGGGCTTCGATTGCGCTGCGACGGGAGCTGAACTTCTCAAGCATGTTGCGGGGGATGGCGGCCAGTTCGACGACGGGTTGCTTGCCTTGCGCGATCTCGCGGTGGGTCAGCTCGAGGCCGAGTTCGGTGCTCAGGCGCTGCATCACTTCGGCGTTGAATCTCTGCGAGGCGGCGACGGCGAAGCGGAACATGGTCGATCCGTCGACGGCTCGCCACTTGCCGTCTTCGGCGGCCCGGGTCTTGATCGATACGACGGCGTGGGTGTGCAGGTTGGGGTCCCCGCAGCGGGAATCGAAGTGCTTGTAGAGGGTGGCGACGAAGCCGTTGGTGTCGATCTGTTCCTCACCGCTGCGGCCGACCCGGGTGAAGCAGGCGTTCTCTTCGAGCCACCGGAGGGTGTCTTTCACCGTGGCGTCGACGATGCGCTCGATCTCGATGCGCGTCTCGTTCGGTGCCAATGCCCACAGGCTCGACACGCTCTTGGGCGGTGTGAAAACCAGGTCGTGGCCGGCTACCGGGTGTCGGACTTTGCCCTTCTCGTGGGCGATCCAGTTTCGCAATTCGGCCTCGTTCGCGACCGGTCGGCCGTGCTTGTCCTGGAACATTCCTCCGGCGATGCGGTCGAGGATCGCAGCGGATTCGTCCGGGCTCGGGGCGTGTCCGTGGGTGTCGGTGTACTCGGCGATTTCGGCCGCGTGTCGGTCGAACAGCTCGACGTTGTTTTTGAAGGTCGGGAACTTCCGTCCAAGTCGGGCGAGCCGGATCGCGTCCTCGGAGGGGACGCCCCGGTCGATGAGTTCGGCGATCACGGCGTCGGCGTTCGGGTGGAGTCCTTCGCCGAACAGGGCCTTCATTTGCGCCTCGGTGACGACATCGCCGACGGAGATCCGGTCGGCGTTCTCGACGTGGATGTCGTCGATAAGTTCGTTCAAACCGTCGACGCCTGAGCCGAACCATTCGCCGGGCGGTGTGCCGTGCGCGGTGTAGTAGTCGGTCAGTTCTGCTCCACGTTCACGCTCGCGGTCGGCTGTGGCGACCTGACGTGTCAGGTACGCGTAGCCGTCCGCTGCGTGCAGGACGTGGAGGGTCATCACGGGCTCGATCTTAGCGGTACGAACGTGCAGGTTGGGAGCGGGATTCCCGAATGTCAGTAAAACTGCAAGAGGTGTGTCCCCTTTCTTCTGTCGCGAGTGCCTGGATACGGTGCGATGTAGATCGGTATAGCCAGCGGTCGCAGACCGCTTCGGCGAAGCGACGGGTTTGGTCGGGATGCTGGTTTAGACTCGGCGCGAGTTGTTGTAGACGGGAAGGGTGTCGCAGTGAGTGGTTCGGGGGATGCGGTGCACAACGAGACGAAGGTGATCTCGGCGCGCAGTCAGGCACGGTCGAAGTTGTCGGAACGGCGCGCTGAATTGCTCAAGCGGATCAGCGACAACCAGCGCGACCTCGAGCGCGCGTTGGCGTCGCTGGAGAAGGTGGACAAGGCCGCTGTTCGTCGTGATGCGGCGATCGTCAAGGCGAACGAGGAGTTCGAGAAGAAGAAGGCTGCGGCCGAACTCGCGGCGGGCAGGTCGCTGGCGCAGGTTGCTGGACGTGGCGAGACCGCGACCTCGATCTCCGAACTCGTCGATCTGGACGTGGCGATGGTGCGCCGGTTGGTGAAGCTGGCCGAAGAGAACAACGACTCGACGCCTCCCGCACAAGGATCGAGCGAGGGCGGCAGTGAGGCGAAAGAACCGACGCCCGACGTGCCTGTAGCTGCTTCCGGCTCCTGATCGGGCAGCAAGCACCGGCGCGAGATCAGAGACGGAGCCACTGTGCGGTGGGAGCCAGGAGACGAGATCGAACGGACTCGCTTCTTCCAGCGCGTGGTGTACGGACTGGACTTGGATTCCTGTCACCTCTGGGTCGGTGCGCTCGGCGATGACGGCTACGGACGGTTCTGGATAGCTCGGGGCGGTCATCAGATCGTGGTGCGACCGCACCGTTACGCGCTCGCTGGGGAGCTGGAACGTGGCCTCGACGACGACGAAGTGGCGATGCACCGGCGTTGTGACGACCCGCTGTGCGTCAACACGGGCGACGGTGATGCCTTCGCTGCCCATGTGGTGCTCGCGTCGGCCGCTGAGAACATGGCGGACATGGGGCGTAAGGGTCGCGGCGGGGGCCGTCGATTGTGGTTCGGTGCCGACCGTGCCGAACGTGCTCGACGCTCACGAGCGGTGCGCGAGGCGGTGTTGCGATATGGCTGGGATCAGCACGCGATCGAGAGAGCCCTATACGACGGGACGCAAGGAACGCTGTGGTAGTTGGCAGGCGATCGTCTTCTGATGTGTCGAGGCGGTTGGTGCGACCACGGTGGGTATTCGATGATGAGGGTTGACCGCTGCACGCGAGTCGGGGCGGTTTCGGAGACGTTAGGGGTTCTCATGCAGCGCAGTGAAGCGGAAGCGGCCTTGCTCGATGCCGTCCTCGAGGTGATGCCGATTTCGGATCTGGCCCTCGATGCGGCAGTGGCCGGCATACCGGTGCTGGACGTACCCCGCACTCGCGGCATCGACATCTGCTTCTCGGATAAGCCGGACATTCTCTGACGGCTCGCCTGGATCGCACCGTGACGATGCGCGGGTCGTCGCACTGCGGTTGGGCGTCGTCCCGGCACGGTGGCGCGGATCCGTGCGCGAGCTGCGGGAGAAGTCGGGCGAAGGGGCTCGATGCCCTGAGCTCGGCCGTGCGCGCTGCGGAGGTGCGGGCGGGTTCGTTGGTGAGTTGGAGATAGGGCGAGGCCCCGAACCGGTCGGTGCGGGGCCTCGTGGTGTGTTTGTCAGTCCTCGGGGGTGAATCCGAATTCGGGGAGGACGTTTCGACCGGCCTCGAGGACTTCTTGCACTCCCTTGGCGTGTAGGCCGTGGTCGACGACTTGGCGGATGAGAAGTGCGAGCTTGGGGATCTGGGTCTCGTGGGCTACTCCGTTCTCGATGGCGTCGAGGGCTACGGCGGCGCGGACTCCGTAGCCGTGTGCGTAGGCGACGGCGGCGAGGACGGACAGGATCGTAAAGCGGGCGTAGCCGGAGGTCTTGCGGGCGGCGTCGGTCAGGATGGCGACGGCAGCGACGTTGCGGGAGAAGTACAGGGCCACGTCGCGGGCGCGGGGGTTCTCGGTGAGGGTGATCGCGACGGCGACGGCTTCGGGGTAGGTCAGCTCGCGGGGTGCTTCGATGGCGTCGCGCAGCGTCTCGAGGTTCGCGGCGTCGGTGATCTCGGGAGCCTGGGCGCGGGCCTGGCGCGCGTCCCACTGGCGCTCGAACAACACTCCGAGGTCTTCGGCGGGTGCGAGTTCGGCGGCGAGCGCGTCGCGGCTGGGGGCAATGGGTGCGCGGCCGTCGATGACTCCGAGGACAGCAACGATGCTCGCGAGGATGTCGCCGAGTTCGCCGGATTCGGCGCTGGGGAAGTTGAAGAAGGTCTCACCGGCGGTGTACTCGGGCAGGACGGCGGCGATGGGCACGGCCAAACCGAGCGTGTAGGCGTGGCGGGTGGCGGCGAGAAGGGTTCCCTCTGCGGTGTCGCCGTTGGGGTGGATGCTGACGAGCGCGGCGATGGTGGCGTTGAAGTCGGCGGACTCAGCGGCGGCCATGAGCTTGTCGAGAGCGACAACGGCGGTGGCGTTGTCGTGGTCGAGGCGGGCGAAGGGGCCGGTCGTTCCCTGGGGATCGAACAGGGCGATGACGAGGGATTCGTTCGGGACCATGCCGAGGAAGGCGGGGATGCCTTCGATGAACTGGGCGGTGTTGAGGCGGGTAACGGGGCCGTTCTCGTTGTTGTTCATGACTCAAGTTTACATCTGTTTTGATGATTTTTCGATGTTTATCTGGTGCTTCTCCGGTGCTTTTCTGGTGATGCTGGTCACACGTTTTTAGGGTCTGACCTGCGGGTTTTTCGGGTGTATCGGGGTGGTTCGGTGGCGGTGGTGGAGCGGGTACCTCGGTCGGTCGGTGCGGCCTGGTGAACCGGGCGCGGTGACTGCCGGGCAAGGGCGGGTTTTCCCTTGCACGGTGGTCGGCGGGTCCGGTAGGGCCGTGGTGTGGCGACCGGGCGCGGTGCACGCGGAGCAGCGGGAACCTTGGGAGGGAGGGACAGGGGTCCGGGGGCGGAGCCCCCGGGGATCGGTAGAGCCGACACACGGCAGACGAGCCGGTCACACTCCTAGCCAGGGCGAGGGGGCACCGTCCGCCGGCCGCGGGAGCATACGTTTACCGACCCCGAGACCAACGAGGCGCATTCATACCCTTCACTACAGTTGCCTTAAGATCTCAACGGGCACGATTTACCCCCTCACCTGGTACGCATGCGTTGCGGCACAAGCGACGAGCCTCGGCTACCGGCACACACTCCAGTAGAGTTTGAGCGGGCAGGAACTGTGTCGCAGGGTGTTGAGATAGATTCTGCTAGCCCACATCGGAAGCCCTCATACAGCAGAAGGGAGCCGGACGATAGCTGCCAAGCCCGCCCCGATCACCGGCTCTGTCCTCGAATGGGCGATCCGCGATTCTGGCCTGTCACGAGGCGAGATTGCCGACAAGGTCGAGGTTAGCGACAACCAGTTACGCGAGTGGATGTACGAGGACTCGTTTCCTTCCATCACACAGTTAAGGAAACTGGCGAAGATCCTTGGGCGTCCAGAGTCCTTCTTCTTCATGGAAACCCCGCCCAAGCAGGACCCTACCCCTGCTGAGTTCCGGCGTTTCGCCGGATCAACCGGGCGGCCAGGCACGCACACCATCGACGGTGTCAAACTCGCCAGAAGGGTGCAAAAGACTCACGCCTGGATCCGGCAGAGAGGCAACGAATCCCCGGTTCCCCTTCCTCAGATCAGTTCCGAGGAGGGTGTAGAAGAGACGGCCGAACTTCTCCGTGCATGGCTCGGCTGGTCCACCGAGACACAGATGCAGGTCAGCGACGCTGCATCGGCCAGAGAGTTCCGAAGCGCGCTCCAATCCAAGGGAATCCTGGCGCTGAACCTAACTCTGGATGAGGGCATTACGCGGGGATTTAGCCTCCATCACCCATACGCTCCCTTGGTAGCGGCCAACACCCGCGACCCACACCCGGCTCGCTTATTCTCCTATGCACACGAGCTGGTTCATCTTTGTCTCGGCGAGGATGCCGTATGCGGGACCCATGGAATCAAACAGGGAATCGAGCGATTCTGCAATCGTGTCGCTTCGGCAATCCTAATGCCCCGGCGCGCTTTTATCGATTTCAAAATTTCGAAATTTGGCCGCACCCAAGTATCTGAAATAAAACAGGTCACCACGATAAAGAATCGATTCCGCGTAAGCATGCGAGCGGCGGCTATACGATTGGAAGAGCTCAATCTAGCCGCGCCGGGACTTTACGACAAAGTGGATCGAACAGCTACGGTCGACAAGAAAAAAACCGGATTCTCCGTACCCGGGCAGGAGCCTCGAACTCGGCCAAGAATCCGAGTTGATCAGTACGGCCACGAGTTTATAGGCACTCTTTTTGCTGCAGAAGAAAAAGGACTGCTCCGCCCTAGGCAAATATCAGAGCTTCTGAGCGTTTCCGAGAAAGAACTAAGCTCCGTTCGTCAACTTGCATTAGTTGGTGTTGACTCGTGATCAACATCATCGTGGCGGACGCCAGCGCGCTCCAGGCTATGCCAAGTCTTTGCTCTGCAGAGAATAAAATTCAAATGATGAGCGAAATGACGACTCGGGTGGAGGACGGCGATTTGTGTTTTCCACGAGCCGTGGCGCTCGATCTGAGAACCACGGCACGCGATGAGCCGATAGCTAGCTGGGCGTCGGGACTCGGGCGATCACTGGATCCCTACAAGGCTGACATAAAATACATGCGTCCATTGATGGGTTATGTTAAGCAGTGTGGGTACGAGGATGGATTCGATTCACTCACAGGAGAAGAACCGAGCATTGCTGATGTTGGACGCCTGGCCTGCCGTTATCAAGCAGAGGGTAAGAATTTTGTTATCGCCTCTGAAGATACAGGAGAAGGCCCCCTGTCCCCGACGATGGAGCAGCTTTGCGCAGCCGCTTCATGGAATATGATTGATGCCCGCGAAGCCCTAACTTGTTTGGGACTTTCAAGCTACCTCTCATAGTCTCTTAATTTCTCGACCAATATCGGTTAGATAGTGCGAGAATACGGAACGGCCTCCCCCAATTGATAGCGAGTTGAGCATAGATTCGCAGAATAGAAGAAGCGCACGCGAAGGCTCGCACGCATAATAATCCCCCAAAACGTCCACAATTGGGTATCGGTGACCTTCGTGGAGTAGGTCAGGTGAGTGGTCGTCCTCGGCAGGAGTCATAAAAGATCCAGGAATCCGCTTCCTGCCTTCACTGTTATGTAGCAGGGTTACACCGACCACATGTTCTTCCCCCTCTTCTGCTACTGCCGGAGCTAAATCCGCCTTCGATGCGAAAACCCCCAATTGGAGTATGCACGCAAAGTCAAGCCTTTTATCAATTTCACCAGCCTTCAAATGTGCAGATATTGTCTTAGCTGTCGTTGAAGCTGCGTATCCCACTAGTGCAAACTTGGGATGCGGGCCATGAGAAATTAGCCTGCGGACGCTAGACATTTTGGCGCCAGCATCTTCGATCTCCGCCTTATCTGCCGTAGTCTTTACCTCAATGCATAACCGGACATTCTCGACAGGGAACAGAACTTGGTTGGTTTGAGCCATAAGTGCAGGCTCTTCAGAGTTGTCGTACACAACAATATCAATTTGCTTGGAATAGTTTCCCCGAGAATCAATTAGCAGGCCCGACCCTATTCCGTACTTGGGCGGGACCAATTTTTCCAGTATTCGCGCTAGCGAGAGCTCATTTTCACGGCCCATCTCCCCTTGGTGATCGATCAACCGATTGAAGGTGTCCACTTCAGCTTCCAACCTTCGCAGGACTCCAGACCAGTACTCCTCCAATATCGCCATAAGCAGACAATGGCACATGCGTTCTGAACGACCGGTCCTTGCCTCGCGTCCAGCAGGGAAACGGAGCTTTAAGCTGCTGTTTCTTCTCGAGCGCGTCGCAGCGTGGCGTACATCGCGGACCGCGACAGGCCGCTGATTTCGCAGAGCTGGGCGGCGGTGTATTCGCCGGATTCGTAGTCGGCGAGCAGGCGTTTGCGCTGCAAGGCGGACAGCTTCGGTTGCTTGCCTTTGAGGCGGCCGGCCTTCTTCGCTTCGGCCATGCCTTCGCGGGTGCGGGCGCGGATGAGGTCGGATTCGAACTCCGCCATCAGCGACAACATGCCGAAGAAGAGTTTGCCGGTGGGATCGGTCGGGTCGTGGACGGAGCCGCCGATGCTCAGGCGGGTGCCTTTGGTTTCGAGTTCGTCGGCGATCGCCCGGAGGTCGACGGCGGAGCGGCCGAGGCGGTCGAGTTTGGTGACGACGAGGGTGTCGCCTTCGCGGCAGGCGGCGAGTGCTTCGCGCAGGCCGGGTCGGTGTCGGTTGCGGCCGGTGTAGCCCTTGTCGGTGTAGATCCGCTCGTCGGGGACTCCGAGGCGTTTGAGGGCTGTGCGTTGCGCTCGCAGATCTTGGCCTGCGGTGCTGCATCGGGCATAGCCGATCAGGATTCCGTCCATGAGGCGACGATAGTGCTGTTTGGGTCAAGCTATACGAGACCGACATGCAGGACGGTTAAACAGGACGGTCGGATGGTCGACTTCCGCAGGGCACGATCGGGTGCCGGACTGTTTCGGGGTGTGCTGTTTGAGGGGATCGGTCCGCAAACTTGATCTTGTTCCGATAACGGTCGTATATGAAACGTCCGCGACCGAATCGACCGACCAGGCGCGACAATTGTTCCGAAACTCATGTCTAAAACCTCTGGTTCAAAACCAGGCTTGTCGGCGAGTTATGGAACACTGCGAGCTTGTGAGCGAACTTTTGGGCTATGCGAGGGTCTCGACGACCGATCAGACCCTCGATCTGCAGAGCGACGCGCTGAGGGCGGCGGGGTGTTCGCGGATCTGGACCGAGACCGCCAGCGGTGCCACGACCGCCCGGCCGCAACTCGACGACCTGTTCTCGCACCTGCGGGCTGGCGACACCCTGGTGGTGTGGCGGCTCGATCGGCTCGGCCGCTCCCTGCCGCATCTGCTTCAGGTGGTCACCGATCTCGAGGAACGGGGCATCGGGTTCCGGTCGGTGACCGAGTCGATCGACACCACCACGGCCGGCGGCAAGCTGATCTTCTCGATCTTCGGTGCGCTCGCCGAGTTCGAGCGCAACCTCATCCGTGAACGCACCTCGGCCGGACTTGCAGCGGCCCGAGCTCGGGGCCGGGTCGGGGGCCGGCCGCCGAAGATGACGGCGAAGAAGATCAAGCAGGCGAAGTTGATGCGCGACAACGGAATGAGTCAGGTCGAGATCGCGGAGATTCTTGGGGTTGGTCGTACGACGCTGTATCGGCATTTGCAGTAGAGGTGGGGTGACCACAGTCCGGCAGTCACGTCCTGCGGAAACGCTTCGCCGGTAATGAACTGTGCGAGCGCCGACGCAGCGAAGGGCTGATCGTTCCGCGGCGTTCGGGTTCGACCGTGCTGTCCCGCAAGGCTGGGTCAGGTGAGCGCCGAAGGTAGATTCGGCCAGATCACCACCTGTGGCGAGGTCACACGTGTGCCGCGGGACCGTGTCAGCCTGTGCGGACAGCGCGGCGCCCTGCGGTCTCTCGCAGCAGCCGCAGTCCGTTGAGGCCGACGAGGATGGTGGAGCCTTCATGGCCGGCTACCGCCAGCGGCAACGGCAGGGTGCCGACGAGGTCCCAGGTCACCAGGACCGCGATGACCGAGGCGGCGATGGCGAGGTTGGCATGACCACGCGTCGGGCCCGCCGGGACAGGTGGATCACCGCGGGGATGGCGGTGAGGTCGTCGCGGACGACGACCGCGTCGGCGGTCTGCAAGGTCAGGTCCGATCCGGCGCCGCCCATGGCGATACCGACATGCGCGGCGGCCAGCGCAGGGGCGTCGTTGATGCCGTCGCCGACGACGACCACTTTTTCTCCGTCGGCCTGCAGTGCGCGGACGGCAGCGACCTTGTCGTCGGGCAGCAGCCCGGCCTGTACCTCGGTGATGCCGACCTCGGCGGCGAGCCGTGCGGCGACGACCGGATTGTCGCCGGTCAGCAGCGTGGGGGCGGTGCCGGTGAGCGCCCGGGCTGCGGCCACGGCGATCGCTGCCTGCGGGCGCAGTGATGCCGAGGTGAGGTGCACTTGGTACCGGTCCCCTCGGTCGGCGGCGCCGAGTGATGGGACCGCGCTCGGCAGTATCGGGGTCACTCGAGGATGTAGAGATCGTGCGCGGTGGCGGCATAGGCGGTGTCGGCATCGACGGCCAGCAGCGCCTCGACCGGACCGATCATTGCCTTCTGTTCCCAATTTCGACCGGTGTGGCTGCGCCAGGCGACACCGTCGGTGTCGACACCCCACAGGGACCCGTCACCGGCGGCGGAGAGCAATACCAGAGTGGGGGCCTCGGGAACGGTGGTGAAGATGCGGGCGGTATCGGTGCTGTGCTGCAGCCCCTCGGCGGTGGCCGCCCAGACACCGCTGTCGGTGACGGCCAAAGCTGCGGCGGCCAGCGGGGCTCCCGAACTCCACGTGGTGCCGGCGTCGGTGGAGACCAGCAGTCCGGTGGTTCCGTCGAAGCCGACGAGCACCGTCCCGTCGGTGGCCAGAGCGTGGAAGTCCACCTCTCCGGTCAGGGATTTCGGGGTCCATGTTCGTCCGCCGTCGGTGCTGTCGATCAGTCCGAGCGGGTTCGGTGCCGAACTCGACGGTCCGGGATGTCCGGAGGCGAAGAGCCGATCGGTGCCGGGCACCCCGGTCAGTCCCATGAAGTCGTCGTCGGAGGTGCCGACCCGGGTGGTGCGCCCGTCGACGCCGAGGGTGACCAGGCCGGTGTGAGTGCCGGCCAGGATCGTGCCGTCGGCACCGAGGTGTAACCCGTGCAGGTGATCGAGGGCAGGGGTCAATGCCACCGCGGGCACCTCCGCGGTCGGGACAGACCCCGATCGGGTCGGTGTCGTAGCGGGCTGCTGGGTCGAGCATCCGACGAGCACGGTCAGGGCAGCGGCGACGAGCACACCCCGGCAGGGGCGCGCGAACGATATCCACATGGACGCAGAAGAACTTTCTCTCTGGGGCAGGGCCACGCAGGTCAGGTGCGGGCTAGGTGGGCGGGCTCAAGGTCGAGGCGGCGCAACAGTTGTGCATTGAGGGCAACGACGATGGTCGAAACCGACATGAGCACCGCGGCCACCGCCGGGGAGATCGCCACCCCGGCGAAGGCGAGCACACCGGCGGCCAGGGGCACGGCGATGATGTTGTAGCCGGTTGCCCACACCAGGTTCTGCCACATCTTCCGGTAACTGGCGTGGGAGAGTTCGATGATCGACAGCACCGCCCGCGGATCGTTCGCCGCCAGCACCACTCCGGCGGATTCGATCGCCACATCGGTGCCGGCGCCGATGGCCACGCCCACGTCGGCGCGGGCCAGGGCCGGGGCGTCGTTCACCCCGTCGCCGACCATGGCGACCTTGTGCCCGCGCTGCTGCAGTTCGGTGACCTTCGCGTCCTTGTGTTCGGGCAGCACCTCGGCGAACACCTCGTCGATGCCGAGATCGGCGGCGACGGCGTCGGCGACCTGCCGGGCATCACCGGTGATCATCGCGACCTTGACTCCGCGGGCGTGCAGGGCGTCGATCGCCTGGCGGGACTCCTCCCGGACCGCGTCCTCGAGCGCCACGGCACCGAGCACCCGATCACCTTCGGCGATGTGCAGCACCGACGCTCCGCGCTGCACCCACTGTTCGGTGACGGCGGTGACCTCCTCGGGTACCGACAACGCCAGGTCGGTGAGCATCGCGGGTCCGCCGACGGTGACCTCGGTGCCGTCGACGACCGCGCGCACGCCACGGCCGGGCAACGACCGGAAGTCGGTGGCGGTGATCTTCTCGCCCGTCGGGACACCGGTGTCCGCCGCGGCCACGATCGCACGCGCGACGGGATGTTCACTGTCGGCTTCGACCGCGGCGGCGCGGGCCAGCAGATACGACTCGCCGATCCCATCGGCGGTCGCGACGCCGGTGACCTGGTGCCGGCCCTGGGTCAGGGTGCCGGTCTTGTCGAACAGCACCACCTCGACGGTGCGCATACGTTCGAGGGCGAGACGGTCCTTGACCAGCACCCCGGCCTTGGCGGCGCGTTCGGTGGAGATCGCGATCACCAGCGGGATCGCCAACCCCAGGGCGTGGGGACACGCGATGACCAGCACGGTGACCATGCGCACCACCGCTTCGTCGACGTTGCCGAGCAACGCCCACACCACGAAGGTGAGCAGACCGCTGATCGCAGCGAAGTAGAACAAGAACGCCGCGGCCTTGTCCGCCAGCGCCTGTGCCCGCGAGGAGGAGGCCTGAGCGTCGGCGACCATGCGTTGGATGCCGGCCAGGGCGGTGTCCTCACCGATAGCAGTGATCCGTACGCGCAGGGCGCTGTCGGTGGCGACGGTGCCGGCGACCACCATGTCACCGCTCTCGCGGGTAACGGTCTTCGATTCGCCGGTGATCATCGACTCGTCGACCTCGGCGCGCCCGTCGACGACCGTGCCGTCGGCCGGGACGCGGGCCCCGGCCCGCACGAGCACCACGTCGTCGAGGGTCAACTCCGACAGCGGCACCTCCTCGGTGCCGTCGTCGGTGATCTTCTCGGCGGTGTCGGGCAGCATCGCCGCCAGCGCGTCGAGCGCTCCCGAGGCCGAACCGAGGGCACGCATCTCGAGCCAGTGCCCGAGCAACATGATCACGATCAGCAGCGCCAGCTCCCACCAGAAGTCCAGGTCGAAGCCGCCCAGGCCGAGGGTGGTGATCCACGAGGCGGCGAAGGCGACGCTGATGGCCATCGCGATCAGCAGCATCATTCCCGGGCGGCGCGAACGCAGTTCGGCCCAGCCGCCGGTGAGGAACGGCATGCCGCCGTAGGCGAAGATCACCGTGCCCAGCACCGGCGGAATCCACATGGCCCCGGGGAAGTCCGGCATGGGATAGCCGAGCAGCTCGGCGACCATGTGGCTGAACCCCACGACCGGGATCGACAGGATCAGCGACACCCAGAAGCGGCGGCGGAACATCTCCCCGTGCGCGCCGTGCCCGGCGTGCCGGTCGTGGCCGCCGTGCCCGGTGTGTTCGGCGGACCCGCCGAGGTGGGCGAGGTGTTCGCCGTGCCCGGCATGCGCATCTTCCGCGTCGGGCGGCGGGCTCTGTGTGGAGGTGCCGTGATCGTGTCCGGCCGGCGCCGGATGGGAGTGTCGGTGTTCCGGGTGCGACATCGAAAAGCTCCTGTCTGGGGCGGGCCGACGGGGGTGAGCGGGGTGCGTTAGAGGGTGTCGAGCAGTTGGCGCATCGTCTCGATTTCCTGCTGCTGGGTCTCGACGATGCTGCGGGCCATCACCACCGCCTCGGGGAACTGTCCCTCGGCGATCTCGGTCCGTGCCATCTCGACGGCGCCTTCGTGGTGGGTGATCATCTGCTCGAGGAACAGGCGGGCCGCGTCGGTGCCCTGGGCATCCGATAGTGCCTGCATGTCCTCGTCGCTCATCATCCCGTCCATCCCGCTCATGCCGTCGCTCATCCCATCCATGCCCATGTCCTCGTCCATGCTGGGCATGTCGTGAGCCCCGTCGGGCATCGAGGTGGGTGCACCCCACTGATCGAGCCAGGACTCGAGTTGGTCGATCTCCGGACCCTGCGCGGCCTTGATCTGCTCGGCCAAGGCACTGACCTCGGCGGGGATGTTGTCCTTGGCCAAGATCATGTCGCTCATCTCGATGGCCTGACTGTGGTGCGGGATCATCATCTGCGCGAACATCACATCGGCATCGTTGTGTGCCGCCGTCTGTTCGGTGGGGGTGCTCGCCGAAGCTGGCGAGGTCGAGGTCGCGGCCGTGGTGCCGGTGTCGGAGTCGCTGCAGGCAGCGGCGGTGAACACCACCGCCAGGGCGGTGACGCCGGCAGCAAGGGTCTTCTTGTTCATCAGGGTGTGTTCCTTTCTCGAACGAGCACAGGCATCGCGATGGCCCAGTTCGGCCTCGCCGGTCGGCAGGACCCAGGTCACGCCAGGTAGGACACGGTGGTCATCATTCCGGCTTCCTGGTGATAGGCGTTGTGGCAGTGCAACGCCCATTGACCGGGGTTGTCGGTGTCGAATTCGATCTCGACGGTGCGCATGGGCCCGATGGTGACGGTGTCCTTGCGCAGTCCGGTATCGGTGAGCGCGAAGGTGTGTCCGTGCAGGTGCATGGGGTGGAACATGTCCGACATGTTGCGCATCCGCATGCGCACCCGTTGCCCTTCGTTGACGGTCAGCGGTGCACTGTCGGGGTGGGCGCGGCCGCCCAGGGTCCAGCGGTACGGCGACATGGTGCCGCCCATGTCCACGCTGTGGTACAGATCGTGATCACGCTCGGCCAGCCGCACGTACTCCCGTGGCGCAAGGTCGGTGCCGAGCAGCACCCGCCGATCGAGCTCGTCGGGCCGAGGTCGTGGCGGCAACTCGCCGGAGGCGGTGCGCACCACGGCCTGCCCGTGCCCGGTCTTGCCCTCGGCCTGCGCGAACAGCGGGAACACCCCGTCGTCGAGGGTGACGAGTACGTCGACACGCTCACCCATGCCGATCAGCACTGCGTCGGTGTCCTGCGGTACGACCGGGAAACCGTCGGTATGAGTGACCGTCATCCGGTGGCCACCCAACGCGACCCGGAAGGCGGTGTCGGCGGCCGCGTTGACGAACCGGATCCGTGCCCGTTGTCCGGGTGCGGCGGTCCAGACCATCGGATCTTCGGGCACGCGCCCGCCGAGCAGGAAGTGGGGATAGCGCACGTCCCCGGCGCCCCCGAGCAGCGGGGAGAGCATCGTTTCCCCACCCATGTCCATATCCGTGGCGTCGTGGTCCATCGTGCCCATCGCGGCGCCGTCACCGTTTCCTGCTCCGCTGCCGATGCCGAGCTCGCGGGCCACCTGGTCGGGGGTGCGGCCGGTGCCGTCGAGCCAGTCGTCGAGCACCACGATCCATTCGTGGTTGTAGTCGCCCGGCTCGGCCGGATCATCGATGATCAGCGCACCGTAGAGCCCGCGGTCGAGTTGCAGACCCGAATGCGAGTGATAGAAGTACGTGCCCGCATGAGGGACGGTGAACTCGTAGACGAATCGGTCTGCGGTGGCGATCGGGTCCTGGGTCAGCCCGGGAACACCGTCCATGTCGTTGCTCAACGCCAGCCCGTGCCAGTGCACACTCGTCTCCGCTGGTAGCTGGTTGTCGACCTCCACCCGCAGGAGATCCCCGACCCGGGCACGGATCAGCGGTCCCGGCACCTGATCGTCATAGGCCCAGGTGGACACGATGCGTCCCCCGAGGTCCACCTCGACCGGACGCGGCGTCAACCGGGCCGAGACCACCTGCTGGCCCGGGACACGTCGCTGCTGCTCGAGACGACGCACCACCGGTGACGTGGCGGCCACCGGGACGCCGGTCGCCGCCCCCGCCCCGGAACAGGCCGCCAGGACTCCGGCACCGGTCAGCATCGAGCCGATCAGGAAGGCTCGGCGGGTCAATCTACCCACGGACCTGCCCTCGCCGATCAGCAATCGCAGCGAGGTTGCCGGTCTGCGTCAATACCTGCCGCCGGGCGACGAACTCATCGGAGTCGATGTCGCCTCGGGCGAACCGCTCTTCGAGCATCCGCAGCGGATCACCCTCATGCTCGATGCCAGCAGGACCGCTCGTACGGTCGGCGCGGAACATGACGGCCACCAGATAGATCACCACCGTCCAGAACGCGAGCATGCACACGGCCATGACGGTCCATCCCGCCCAACCGATGTCACCGACCCAGCCCATCATGATCGTCTCCATCCCTCGGTTTCGTAGCTTCAGCATCGGGTTCCCACCCCACAGGTTCGATGGAGGTCGTATGAAGATTTGCTCAAGAAACTCCCTGTCGCGTCGCCGCGATACCGGCACCGCGACGGTGCTGGCGATGATGGACCCCATGACCTCCTCTGCTCGACCACCCGCACCCGGCAGCGACCCGGCGACGCCGGCGCGTCCCTCCACCGGCTTGCGGGCGATGGTCGTCGAGGACGAACCGTCACTGGCGGATCTGGTGGGCTCCTATCTCGAGCGGGACGGTTTCGAGGTCGCGGTCACCGGCGACGGCGCCGAGGCCGTTCCCCTCGCCCGGCAGGTCGATCCCGATGTGGTGGTCCTCGACCTCGGACTGCCGGGCCTGGACGGGGTGGAGGTGTGCCGGCAACTGCGGACCTTCTCCGACGCCTACGTCGTGATGCTCACCGCCCGCACCGAGGAGATCGACACCCTGATCGGGCTGTCCGTCGGCGCCGACGACTACATGACCAAACCGTTCAGCCCCCGCGAGCTGACAGCGCGCATCCAGGCCATGCTGCGCCGTCCCCGCACCACCATCGCCGCGACCGTTGCGCAGCCACACCGCTTCGGGGACCTGGCCCTCGACGTCGACGGCCGCGAGGCCACCGTCGCCGGGCGGCCGATCGCCCTGACCCGCACCGAATTCGACATCCTTGCCGCCCTGGCACGCGATCCCGGAGTGGTGCTCACCCGCACCCAGCTGATCGAAGCGGTATGGGGGCCGAGCTGGGTCGGTGACGAACACCTGGTCGACGTGCACATCGGACATCTGCGCCGCAAACTCGGCGACGACGCCACCCACGGCCGCTACGTGCGCACCGTCCGCGGTGTCGGCTACCGAATGGGCACCGGATCATGACCGCCCGATCGTCCACACCAGGCGGGTCCCTGCGCCGCACCGCCAACACCGCGAGTTTCGGCACCCGCCTGTTCCTCGCCCTGACCGTGGTGGTGCTCGGCTGCGCCATCAGCGCCTGGATCGTGGCCTCGGCGCTCGCGCCCGGCATCTTCCACGATCACCTCGGTCAGGCCGGCATCGACCACAACTCCAGCCAGGCCCGTCACGTCGAAGAGGCCTTCACCTGGGCGATCATCCTCGCCTGGGGACTGGCCATCGCCATCGCGGTGCTGCTGTCCCTGGCGGTGAGCTGGTACATCACCCGGCGCGTCCAACGGTCGCTGACGGCGGTGACCACCTCCACCGCCCAGATCGCCGCCGGCCACTACGACGCCCGCATACACAGCCCCGGACTCGGCCGCGAATTCGACGAACTCACCGTCACCGTCAACGAAGTCGCCCGCCGCCTCGAAGCCACCGAAACCACCCGACGCCGGATGCTCGCCGACCTCGGCCACGAGATGCGCACCCCCATCGCCACTCTCGACTCCTACCTCGAAGCCCTCGAAGACGGCGTCCGCAGCCTGGACGAGGACACCCTGCAGATCCTGCGTGCCGCCACCCAACGCCTCGACCGCCTCGCCCAAGACATCACCGCCGTCTCCCGCGCCGAAGAACATCTCACCCGCATCACCCCGATCCCCACCGACACCGCAACCCTGATCACCGCAGCCGCCGAGGCGGTCCGCACGCGCTACGACGACAAGGGCGTCACCCTCGATACCCGCATCGAGCAATCCGTCCCGGTCACCGTCGACCCGGACCGATTCGGGCAGGTACTGGGCAACCTGCTCGACAACGCGCTGCGCCACACCCCCGACGGGGGCACCGTCACCATCACCTGCCGGCAGCTCGACCCCACCCACGCCGAAATCGTCGTCGCCGACACCGGAGAAGGTATCGCCGCCGAACACCTCGACCACCTCTTCGACCGCTTCTACCGAGCCGACCTCGCCCGCAACCGCCGCCACGGCGGCAGCGGCATCGGCCTGACCATCACCCGCGCACTCATCGAGGCACACCGAGGCCGGATCCGCGCCGCCAGTGACGGCCCCGGCCGCGGAGCACGGTTCACCATCGACCTGCCCAGCACCGGTACTACCCGCGTGTAGTAGTGCCCGCCCGCCTCACGAAGTTCCTACTTCGCCAGGTGTCAGATTCGCCCACGATGTCGGGACTGTCAGGTAATCGGTGGATCCGGTTCTGACACATGGGATTAGTTGGCGTTCGGGGTGATGCGTCCTTCGAAGGTGATCGCGAAAGCGTTCAAAGCTCCTTTCCACCGTGATGTCCATCGTGCGCGCCCCTTGCCGGTCGGGTCCAGCGCACGAGTGGCCAGATACAGACACTTGAGCGCGGCTTGTTCGTTGGGGAAATGCCCACGGGCCCGGATCGCCCTCCGGTACCGGGCGTTGAGCGATTCGATCGCGTTCGTCGAGCAGATCACCCGGCGAATCTCGATGTCGTAGTCGAGGAAGGGCACGAACTCCGACCAGTTGTTTTCCCACATCCGGACGATCGCCGGATAGCGCGGTCCCCACTTGCCGGCGAACTCGCCGAACCGTTCCTTCGCCGCTGCCTCGGTCGGAGCGGTGTAGATCGGCCGCAGATCCCGGGACATCTCCTCCCAGTATTGTCGGGCCGCATACCGGAAGGTGTTGCGCAGCAGATGGATCAGGCAGGTCTGCACCACCGTTTGGGGCCACACGGTGGTGATCGCCTCGGGTAGGCCTTTGAGTCCGTCGCAGACGGCGATGCACACGTCCTCGACACCGCGGTTCTTGATCTCGGTAAGCACCGCCAACCAGAACTTCGCGCCCTCACCGCCGTCGCCGGACCACAAGCCGAGGATGTCGCGTTCACCGGAGGTGGTGACCCCCACGGCGACGTAGACGGGTCGGTTGGCGACCTGACCGTCACGGATCTTGACGTGGATCGCATCGATGAACAACACCGCGCGTTGACTCATCCAAAATGCGCGCATAGAGGTAGTCGTTGCCTCAACTGAGAATGCGCGCGTGCGGTGCGCCTGCCGTGTCCGGCTCGGGCCGGGCGGTAGGCCCGAACGATGGGGCTGTCGATGAGTCAACGCAAGGCCGTGACCAAGACGATCGCGACGCGGTACGCCCGGGCCAACAAGGCCGCCAAGGGTGTCATCCTCGACGAATTGTGTGCCACGACCGGCTGGCATCGCAATCACGCCCGTAAGGCGTTGACGCAGGCGTTGCACCCCACGACGGTCAGGGGACGCACCCCGAGACCACCGAAGTACGGCTCGGACGTGATTGCGGCACTACGATTCTGCTGGGCAGTGCTCGGTGCGCCGGCCGGTAAACGGCTGGCGGCGGTGCTGCCGGACCTGGTGCCGACGCTACGTCGGTTCGGCGAGTTGAGCATCGACGACGCCACTGCGGAGTTGTTGGTGTCGATGTCGGCGGCGACCATCGACCGTCGGCTGGCCGAAGACCGGCGCAGGCTCGATCCGAAGGGCCGGGCACACACCAAACCGGGGTCGTTGCTCAAGTCGCAGATCCCGATCCGCACGTGGGCGCAGTGGGACGACGCAGTCCCGGGGTTCGTGGAGATCGACCTGGTCGGACACGAAGGCGGCAACGCGGTCGGCGACCACGCCTACACCCTGACGGTGACCGACATCGCCACTGGCTGGACCGAGAACCGGTCGGTGCCGAACAAGGCCCGCAAGTGGGTGCTCGCCGCGCTCGAGGAGATTGCCGGCATCCTGCCGTTCCCGATCCGCGGTGTCGACTCCGACAACGGCAGCGAATTCATCAACCACCACCTGCTCGCCTGGTGCGAGCAGCGGCAGATCACCTTCACCCGGTCCCGACCCGGCAACTCCAACGACGGCGCGCACGTCGAGCAGAAGAACTGGGCGATCGTGCGGACCGTCGTCGGCTACCACCGTTACGACACCCCGGCAGAGTTGTTGCTACTGAACAGGATCTGGGTTCTGCAGTCGAGTCTGTCGAACTACTTCTGTCCGCAGCAGAAACTGATCTCGAAGGTGCGGGACGGGGCGAAGGTGATCAAGAAGTACGACACGGCTACCACCCCGAAACGCCGCGCCGAGCAGCACGAGACGGTCACCGTCGAGGACAAGGCGATCCTCGCCGACACCTACGTGCGCCTGAACCCGGCGGCGATCCAGCGGCAGATCCAGGCGTTGACCGCCGAGCTGCTGACCCTGACCATCGCCAAGGCCGGTCCGGCCCGCGTCCCCGCCGTCACGGCAGTCGCCACGCGCGCATCATCGGATGAGGCAACGAAGCAAACCTCGCGCGCATCTTGACGTGAGGCAATAGGCACCGGATACACCGAGTCGAGCGGCCGGACCGACCATTCGGCCATCTCGGCGAGCACCTTGTCGGTGATCTTGCTGATCGTTTCCTTCGACACTGTGGCGCCGTAGACGTCGTCGAAGTGGGCAGCGATCTCACCGGTGGTCAGTCCTTTCGCCGACAGCGACAAGATGATCTCGTCGACTCCGGTCAGGCGCCGTTGGCGTTTCTTGACGATCTGCGGATCGAAGGAGGCATCGGTGTCTCGCGGGACTTGGATCTGCACGGGGCCGATCTCGGTCAGCACGGTCTTGCTGCGCCGGCCGTTACGCGAGTTGCCGGTGTTCCTTCCTTCTACCTGGTGTTTTTCGTAGCCGAGGTGCTCGTCCATTTCCGCTTCGAGGGCAGTTTCGAGCACCGTGGCGGTGAGTTGGTTGAGTAGTCCGTTCGGGCCGACCAACTCGACGCCGTCGGCTTTGGCTTGGGCGAGCAACTGCTGCGCCAGCTGCTGGGGATCGATCTTCGGCTGATCCATAGGATCGAGTGTTTCGGTCATGATCGCGCCTTCTCGCCAAGCAAGCTCGGCGTGTCGGCCAAAGCCAGTTCAACCGTTATCCCGACAGTCCCACGATGTCTTCGAGGAGATCGAAGCCCGCGCGGACGCGCTTCTTCAGGACCTGATAGGCGTACTGGAGGGGCTGTGACCGTACTGTTCGGCATGCCGGAGAGTGCACTCGAACGGCGGCGCCGGTTCCACAGTGCGCGGGCGAGCATGTAGGCGGCTCCCGGTGTCGGCGGTACCTACTACGGAAGCGCTGTCTCGTTTTCCCACGTGCCGTAGCGAACCCCGCGCCAACACTCACACAGTGGAGCCAGCGAATTGTGCTGATCCCACTCCCGAAGCGCCTTCACATACCGGGCGTGTTCGGCAGTGTCCCGTTCGACGCTGAGCTCGACAACGGGAAGTCCACGCGCCTCACTGCTTCGGTAACCATCACGCGGACCGCTCTGCCGTTGAAATCCTCGAACGGGTGGATGTGGAGCGTGTGCGCCTCCAGATAGGCCAGTGCCTCGAGTTGGAGCTCGATATCATCGTCGCAGTACTTGAGCCGATCATCGAAGTTGTGGAACAGCTCCCGCATCTCACGGCCGACGTGAATATGTTCCGGCGGGGAGTGACTTCCCACCCGGACCGACATTTTCCGCCATCTGCCGGCGATATCGGGCATCACCCCGGTCAGGATCCGACGATGGAACTCGCGGATGAGATCCGCATCCATTGCCTCGTGGACGAAATGACCGGAGGCCACGTCGTCGAGCAGCAGGCGCAGTGGCTCAGCGATCAGATCGGCGACCTCGGAATAGGTCTAGCTGCCGAAGAGCGTGTCGAACTGGCGAGTGCTGCCTCTGTCGACCGGCTGGGCCGTGGACGCTGTACGGGTTGCTGTTCACGATCGTGCTCCTATTCGCGCTCCAGGGCGAACAGATCACGTCGCAGCCATGGGACGTCGTGCGCATCGCTCTGCCTCTGCTCACCTATTTTGTCCTCATGTGGGGCGGCGGGTTCCTGTTCGGCGCCGCGATCGGTCTGGGCTACGAGCGCACCACCACCCTGGCGTTCACCGCCGCGGGCAACAACTTCGAACTGGCCATCGCAGCCTCGGCGGCAGTGACCGTAGGCTCGAAGGAGCTGCAGCGTGCGCCGTGTTCGCCCCAGGGACTCCTGGTGGGTCTGTGGAGGTCACCACGAGAGTTCGCGACAGCGTCCCTCGCCGTCGTGGGGTTCGACCTGCAGGGTGGCGTGTTCGAGGCCGAAGCGTTCCGCCAACAAGGTTTGTGCCGCTGCGAGCACGGCTGTGGAGTCCGCGTCGGATTCGGTGACCAGATGTGCAGAGGCCACTTCCATGCCCGAGGTAAGAGTCCAGACGTGCAGGTCGTGGGATTCATGGACTCCAGGAAGGGCATTAAGGGCGGCGTTGACCTCGGTGATGTCGATACTCTTCGGGGCTTGTTGGAGCAGGATGCCGATCGCGTGTCGGCCGAGATTGTAGGCCCGGGGCAGGACGAAGAGTCCGATGGCGACACCGATGAGCGGGTCGGCGTACCGCCAGCCGAACACGATGGTCACCACACCGCTGATAAGCACGCCGACCGAACCGAGCATGTCGGCCAGGACTTCGAGGTAGGCCCCGCGGACGTTGATGCTCTCCTTGGCGCCGGCGCGCAACAGGAGAAACGAAATGACGTTCATGGTAAGGCCGACCACGGCAACGATGGTGACGGGCAGGCCGGGGACTTCGGGTGGGGCGGACAGTCGTTGGAGGGCTTCGTAGAGAATCCAGAGGGCGACGCCGAACAGCAGGAGTGCGTTGAGCAGGGCGGCGAACACTTCGGTGCGGTACAGGCCGAAGGTCCGGTCCGGTCGGGTGCGGGCACGCTGGGCGACGGTGATAGCGGTGACGGCCATCAACACGCCGAACACGTCGGTGAACACGTGCGCGGAGTCGGAGAGCAAGGCCAGCGACGAGGTGGAGAGTCCGACGACGACCTGGAGCACAAAGGTCACCAGGCCCAGGGCCACGGCGATCCACAACCGTCGGACGTGTCGGCCGGAGGCGCTGGTGGCTTGGGCGGGCGAGAGGCCGTGTCCGTGTCCGTGGCTCATCGTTTTCCTTTCTCAAGACACCGACATCATATAGTCATATGCGCATGAATATATATGATGGTCGCGAAAATTGGATCGACACGATCAACTATCCTTCATAGTATTTCGGCGGCGAGGCGCGGCCTGCAGGTTCGGCCGGCGGGAACGGGCGAACAACGGACGAGGTGAGGTTTTCCGTGGCAGGTACCAGTAGAGCTGTAGTCGGCATGATGGTCTCTTGGACGGCAGGCGCGGCCCTGGTGGCGGCCGCCCTGGCGGCCGTGTCGAGCAGCGAGGTTCTGCGGTTGCTCGGGCTGCCGGATCCAGGAGTGCTCACGAGATACGGACTCCCGGCCGCCACCGCGATAGGGGAAGTGGCGGCGGTGGTGATGATCGGGTCGTTGCTGGTGGCGGCGGTGCTGGTACCACCACAACGTTCCGGGCTGCTCGATGTCGACGGTTACCGCGCGGTGCGGACTGCGGGCGCGGCTGCAGCGCTATGGGCAGGATCGGCGCTGGTGCTGATTCCTCTGTCGTTGTCGGACACCTCCGGCCAACCACTGAGCACCGTGTTCGCCGATCCGGTTCCGTTCGTGCAGTCGGTGGGGCAAATCGAGGCATCCACCGCCTGGCTGTGGACCGCGTGTATGGCTGCCGCGGTGGGGCTGGGATGCCGCCTCGTTCTGCAGCACCGGTGGACACCGTTGTTGCTGGTCCTGGCGGTAGGGAGCCTGATGCCACGCGCGTTGACGGGACATTCCGCCGGGGGCGGATCGCATGATCTTGCCACCAACAGCCTGATACTTCATCTGGTGGCGGCCGGACTGTGGGCCGGGGGATTGGCAGCGTTGGTGCTGCACGCCGTGCGTGGTGGCGGACACCTCGATGTCGCCACACGCCGGTTCTCCGCGCTGGCGACGGTGGCATTCATGGTAATGGCTGCGTCGGGAATAATTAATGCTCTGGTGCGTGTTCCGCTTCGGGAGTTTCTGTCCGGCCCGTACGGACTTGTGGTCCTGGCCAAGGTCGTCGCACTCGGTGTAGTGGGGTGGCTGGGCTGGCGCCAACGGACGGTGGCGATCACGGCTCTGGCCGCCGACCCGTCGAATCGGGGGACGTTCATACGCTTGGCGGTAATCGAATCGGCGGTCCTGACGGCCACGATTGGACTCGGAGTGGCGTTGGGTCGTACTCCGCCGCCGCTGGGCGAACGCCGCGAACCCAGTCTGGTCGACGAAGTCTTGGGGTACGGGTTCGATGGCGCCCCGACGCTGGGCAGGTTGCTGACGGAGTGGCGGTTCGATCTGTTACTGGGAACCGCAGCGGTCGTGCTGGCAGCGCTCTACTTGCTGGGAGTGCGGAGGCTACGTGCAGTGAGGCAGCCGTGGCCGGTCCGGCGCACCGTGTCCTGGCTTCTCGGCTGTCTAGTGTTGCTTCTGGTGACATCCTCCGGGGTCGGGCGCTACGCCCCGGCGGCGTTCAGCGTGCACCTGCCCGCATCCGCAGCGCTGGCGATCGTGGTGCCCATGTGCTTGGTTCTGGGCGCTCCGCTCACCTTGGCGGCCCGCGCGGTTCGCTCCGGCCCCAGCGATGCAGTTCCAGGAGCCCGCGACTGGATGCGGGCGATTTTCGCCAGCACCGCACTGCGATGGGTGACCCATCCCCTGGTGGCCGCGGTGGTGCTCGTGGGCACCTTCTACCTGTTGTATCTCGGAGGACTGTACGACGGCGGCTCCTACCCGGGACGCATGGTGCTCGATATGTGGTTGCTGGCGGTGGGGTTGGTCTTCTTCTGGGTCACCGTCGGGATCGATCCTGTCCCCGTGCCGCAGGGACCGTTGACGCGCGTGGGAGCAGTGGCGGTCGCGCTGGCCGGCTACGCGTTCTTTCTGGTCGCCCTGATCATGGCGGATTTTGTGATCGCCGCCGAGTTCTATACCTCACTGCAACTGGGTTGGTTCGACGACTTGGCTGCCAATCAGCGACTCGGTGGAAACCTGGCGTGGGCCGTCGGCGAGCTACCGCTGCTACTGGCCACCGTGCTCGCGCTCGTGCGATGGAGTTCGATCGAAAACCAGCGTGCCCGGAAGCGGAACGACCAGGTCGACCGCGAGGGAGATCGCGAACTGGCCGCGTACAACGCGATGCTGAACGGACTGCACCCACACTCTCGTACCTCGGCAGCAGCCGACGCCGGTGCCTCCGGCCACGACCCCAAGCGCGAATCGGAGACCGGGTAACGATACGGTATTGAAACTATGCAGAATAGTAGTAACGTGTCGGTGTCCGTCACCGTTTCGTTATCACGCGAGCGGGTGCCTTCTTGAGGATGCGATCTTGGCCCGACACCGTAAACCAGAGCCCCAACTCGCCGTTCCCCACCGCTCTGACTGTAGTACTGCAGCGTGGCCTGTTCCCGAGCCGACCGATCCCATCGACGCAGGTCGCGATGACGCTGCTTTCCCGACGACAGTGGCTGTCCTGGACCCGGCAGAACGTCTCGATATCGAGCATCGGGATGCCCTTGCCGAGCATGCGGACGCCCTCGCCCCGAGGCCGATCCGAAGCAAAGGTGCGCATCGCCGAACGAGCCCAGGAACGAGCGGACGCGTGCTGGCCGTGTCGGTAGCGGCAGGCGCGCTGCTGGCAGCAACGACCTCGAGCGCCCATGCCGCCTCGGTCCCTCCCACGGTCAGCGACGAGATCGAGGCCGCGTCGCAACCCTCAGCCCCTACGGATGTGCTGCCCCAGGCCCCCCAGGTGTTGCAGGCCGTGCAGGTGCCGATGCTGGCAGACTTCGCGGATCAACTCGACCGGGCACGGATCCGGGAGGAGCGCCGACTCATGCAAGAGGCCGAGGCGCGCCGCCCGAAAACGCTGATGCCTGTCAGTGGCACGCTCACGTCGAACTTCGGACCCCGCTGGGGCACGAGCCACTACGGGCTCGACATCGCCAACTCGATCGGCACCCCGATCGTCTCGGTGACCGATGGCACGGTACTCGAGGCCGGTCCCGCCTCCGGCTTCGGACTGTGGGTACGAATCCTGCAGGACGACGGCACGATCGGGGTGTTCGGGCACATCGATCAGGCCTTGGTTTCTGCAGGTCAGCGCGTGCGAGCCGGGGAACAGATCGCCACCGTGGGCAATCGGGGACAATCGACCGGGCCACATCTGCACTATGAAGTGTGGGGACCGGACGGCCAGAAGGCCGATCCCATGGCATGGTTGAACGCACGAGGGGTTCAGATCGCGTCAGATGCACGCACATAGATAAGGGATAATCGGCGAATGTCTGCGAGGGAAGCCATACACAGGTTGGGGGGTCTCGAAGCCGAGGTGATGAACGAACTGTGGTCGACCGACGAGCCACAGTCGGTCCATGGCCTGGTCGAACGGCTTCGCGATCGCAAGGAATTCGCCTACACCACCATTTTGACCGTGGTCACCCATCTGTATGAGAAGGGCTGGGTGCAGCGAGAAAAACGCAGTCGCGCCTACTACTATTCGCCCTCACGCAGCCGGGAGGAAGCCACCTCCGAGGCACTGCGCGCCCTGCTCGACAGCAGCACCGACCCCAGCGCGGTGCTGCTGCATTTCGCCAAGACGGTCAGCGACCGCGAATACGATGCCCTGCGCCGGGGCTGGACGGGCCGGGCCGCCGACCAATGACATTGGCCCTGGTCCTGTTGCTCGGCGCCGCCCTGATCTCGATGGCGGCCCCGCGAATGCTCGGTCCGCTCGCCGCCACCTCCGTGCCTCCCGGAGTCCTGCTGGCGGCGTGGCTGGGCAGCATAGCCGGGGCCTTGTTCTTCGGCGCCTCCGCGGTGGTCACCTTGGCCTGGCCCGACCATGCGCCTGCCGAGACCGCGGTCGAGGCCGTGGTGCGGTGTCTGTCCGCGGTTTCCCACGCGATGCAGCCGTGGATCACCGAAACCCTGGCCGCTACCGGAGCCCTGGCCCTGCTCACCATAACCGTGCGAGCCGTGATCCTGGGTCGGCGGTACACCAGAGAACAAACCCGTCTACTCGACTACCACCGTGATGTGGTCTCCATCGTCGCCCACTCCCGCGACGACGGTGTGATGTGGCTGGCGCACCCGATGCCAATGGCCTACAGCGTGGCCGGCCGACCCGGATTCGTGGTGGCTACCGACGGGCTCTCGCAGTGTCTGAGCGGTTCCGAACGCGATGCTGTCCTGGCCCACGAGCGGGCACACCTGCGAGGCAGTCACCACCTGATCGTCACCACATGTGACATCTTGGCCGCGGTGCTTCCGGCGGTGCCGTTGTTCGCCGCCGCCCCGGCCGCGGTCAAAACCCTGGTCGAACTGACCGCTGATCAGCACGCTGCTCGCGCCACCAGCACGGCGACGGTGTGCTCGGCGCTGACCGTGGTCTCCGCTTCGACATTGCCGCAGCCGGCCGGGACCTTGGGGTTGAGCAACGAGATCTCGCTGCGACTGCTCAAGCTGCGCGTGAGCTGGCGGACGCGGTGCCCGAAGGTGTCGTACGCCACAGCTGCGGCGTTGTCGATGGCGATGCCTGTCGCTACCGCGCTGGTCGGGCTGGCGGCGACCTCCGCGGCCGTGTGCCTGACCCTCGCTCAGGCATGATCCGGCACGGGCGACCGAACCGACCTTAATTACTATGCAGCATAGTAATTAGGTACGCTCGAGGGCGTCTCATCACCGTGCGCTCGCGCGAAACTTCGGATCGGACAGCACATGACCGCTCTCGCCCCGCCACCCTGGCCTGCCGCTACCCGCCCCATGCCGGCGCGGCGCGGCCCCAAGGGTGCGTTCATCCACAAAATGATCACCACGACCGACCCGAAAGTACTGGGTCAGATGTACCTGGTGACCGCGTTCGCGTTCTTCGCGATCGGAGGCCTGATGGCCCTGATCATGCGCAGCGAACTGGCCGCGCCGGGTCTGCAGTTCCTCTCGAATGAGCAGTACAATCAGCTGTTCACCATGCATGGCACGATCATGCTGCTGATGTACGCCACTCCTGTGGTGTTCGGCTTTGCCAACTACATCCTTCCACTGCAGATCGGCGCGCCCGATGTCGCATTCCCCCGGCTGAACGCCTTCAGCTACTGGCTGTATCTGTTCGGATCCCTCGTTGCAGTCGGCGGCTTCATCACCCCCGGCGGCGCCGCCGACTTCGGCTGGACCGCGTATGTGCCTTTAAGCACGGAAGTGCACTCCCCCGGCATGGGCGCAAATCTATGGATCGTGGGCCTGGCCATCTCAGGACTGGGCACCATCCTGGGCGCAGTCAACTTCATCACCACCATCGTGTGTATGCGAGCCCCCGGCATGACGATGTTCCGGATGTCGATCTTCACTTGGAACATTCTCGTCACCTCCATCCTGATCCTCATCGCCTTTCCGCTGCTGACCGCAGCGTTGATGGGGCTGCTATACGACCGGGTACTCGGCGGTCACCTCTTCGATCCCGCCACCGGCGGAGTGATGCTCTGGCAGCATATGTTCTGGTTCTTCGGTCATCCCGAGGTCTACATCATCGCGCTGCCGTTCTTCGGCATCGTCTCCGAGATTTTCCCGGTGTTCTCCCGGAAGCCGATCTTCGGTTACACCGGCCTGATCTACGCCACCCTCGGCATCGCGGCCCTGTCGATCGCGGTGTGGGCGCACCACATGTATGCCACCGGCGCGGTGCTGCTGCCGTTCTTCTCGTTCATGACCTTCCTGATCGCCATCCCGACCGGTGTGAAGTTCTTCAACTGGATCGGCACCATGTGGAAGGGGCAGTTGACTTTCGAATCACCGATGTTGTTCTCCGTGGGTTTTTTGATCACCTTCCTCTTCGGCGGCCTGTCGGGCGTGATCCTGGCCTCCCCTCCTATGGACTTCCAGCTGCACGATTCGTACTTCGTGGTGGCGCACTTCCACTACGTCGTGTTCGGCACCGTGGTGTTTGCGACCTATGCGGGTATCTACTTCTGGTTTCCGAAGATGACCGGTCGAATGCTCGACGAGCGCCTAGGCAGGTGGCATTTCTGGTTGACATTTCTGGGCTTCCATTCCACCTTTCTCGTCCAGCACTGGCTGGGCAATGAAGGCATGCCCCGCCGGTACGCCGACTACCTGCCCTCGGACGGATTCACCACCCTGAACACGATTTCGACGATCGGATCTTTTGTCCTCGGTGCCTCGGTGTTGCCATTCGTGTGGAACATCTTCAAGAGCTACCGCTACGGGCAGATCGTCACTGTCGACGACCCCTGGGGCTACGGCAACTCGCTCGAATGGGCGACTACCTGCCCGCCGCCGCGACACAACTTCACCGAACTGCCGCAGATCCGCTCCGAACGGCCGGCGTTCGAGCTGCACTACCCGCACATGGTCGAACGCATGAGGGCCGAGGCACACGTGGGTTTCGGTGGTGCGCCCAGGAGCACCGAAATCGCTAAGCGTGAGCTTGCCGAACCGCGGAGCACCGGCGAGGCCTCGGCACGCACCGATACGAAGGAATAAATCGTTCGCCGTCTCGGCGCCGAAAGATCGGA
>NZ_CP027560.1 GCF_014854695.1 Rhodococcus rhodochrous
CATCAGCGCCACCCGGGACGCAGGATCGGGCGCGCCACCCGCACCACACCGCCACGGCCGTAGTGCTCGAGCGCCGCCGGATCGCTCGGATAGTCGAGCACCTGAATCGGCCGGCGCACGCCGTAGTTGGCTTTCTTCTCCGCGAGCTCGGCGCGGATCCGCTCGGTCCTCGACAGCGGCCGACGCAGACGCAGCCGCGACAAGGACCGGTACGGTGTCCGGGCACGCGGGCGGACAGCCCTGGGGACAGGCATCCCGGCCTTCGCGCCCATGTACCCGAGCAGCAGCAACGCCGTCCACATGACCTTCACGTGCCGGGCGTCGTCCAGCGCGTTGTGCTGCCCGGACTCCTGCGCGGGCAGCATCTCGGACAGGCCCCCGGCGGCCTGCATGATGTCGTGCGTGAACATCGGCAGGCCGGTGGGCAGGTCGATCATCTTGCCGAACAGCTGCGCGAGCGCCACGTGGTCGTAGGCCCCGTAGTAGGCCCACAGCTCCACCGGCCCCGACCCGCCGAGCAGGAACTCGCGGACCTCGGTGGCGATGATCGCCTTCGGCTTGACGTCCAGGTGGGTCCGGTCGAGGGTGCCCAGCTGTGCGGACATCTGACGGCGCACCGACATCATGGGCGACTTCGACTTCGACGCCGCCGCCGCGAACGACAGCTCGGTCTCGGTCAGCGGCCGGGTCGGCAGCGTCGGCCACACGTTCTCCCGCAGCCACGTGTTGTGCAGGATCGCATCGTCGGAGACGTCGGCGTTGACCGCGTAATACTCGCGGCCGTCGTCGCAGACGATGCCGATCGAGATCAGCTCGATCGTGAACCCGTCGTCGATGAACTCGCAGTCGTAGAAATAGCGGCTCACAGGGCTTTCTCCTCCCCGAGGGTGCGAAGCCCGAACAGCACGTCCAAACCGAGGACCATGCTGGCCAGGCCGATGTCGAAGTTGTGCGCCGCCCGCAGCGACAGCCCGTCGCCGTAGGCCACCGTCAGGACCTCCGGGTGCGGCGCGGCCATCGGAGCAGTCGCCACCACGAACGCTCGGTGGCGCATTCCTCTGGTCTTGTGCATCTCGTCCCGTAGGGCGTCCACGATCCGGTGGGCCAGCACCGCAGCGGCCGGACGCAGATAGATCGGGGTGAAGTCCTCGATCGGCAGCATCCAGTCCGGGCCCTCCACGGCCACTGACATGTCCGCGACCTTGTCCAGCACCACGGGCACGCCGTGCAGGGCCGAGCGGGTGCGGGCGAGCACCGTGTCGCCGAGGTGGCGGGGCGAGGGGTCGACCGTGGTGTCGAGTTCCACCCGGTGGTAGCCGATGCCGAGAGCGCCGCCGCCGATCCTGGGCAGCAGGTCGTGCAGCTCGGACAGCGCCGCATCGGCCACCTGCAGCGGGCTCAGGTGCTCGCGGCTCACCTGGCCACCTCCCGTACCGGACGCAGCCCGTACAGCATGTCGAGGGTGAGCACCGCGCGCCGCCAGATCATGTCGTAGCCCAAGGTCGCGCGCACCGACACCCCGCCCCGGGTGGCCACGGCACTGTGCTTCGGGGACGTCGGCAGCGGCGCGGAAGCGAACGCGATGCGCGGATCGCGCAGCACCTCCCCGGCCGCGTGCTCGGCGGCGATGACCTCTTTCACCGCCGCGTCGAGCTGCCGGGACAGCACCGTCACCGCCGGACGCAGGTGTTCCTGGCTGAACTCCCAGGCCTGCATCGCGAGGTCCGGGCCTTCCACGGGGAACGAGACGTCCAGGCACCGGTCGAGTCGGATCGCGATGCCGCGCGGAGCCGAGGAGGTGAGCACGAAGGCGTGCTCACCGTGGCGCATCGTGCCCAGGCGGGCCCGGCGGTCGCGTTCGACCCCCAGTTCGGCGCTCATCAGCCCGGGGGACAGACGCATCGAGACGTCGAGCAGCCCGAACACCGCCGCCCGCGCGATCTTGTACGGCGAGAGCGTGCTCATGAGGTCAGTCCCATGAACGAGTCCAGCGCGACGACCACGGCCAGAGCCGCGCAGACGACGACCAGCCAGAACACCATCAGCAGCCCGGCCTTGACCATCGGATGCAGCGCGGGCAGCTCCGCGCGGCGCTGCGGCGACAGGTTCAGCCACCAGAACAGGCCGAACGCGGCCCCGACCAGAGTCAGGACCGCGATCAGCGTCATGACGACGACCATCGTCACCGCCCTGCCGGGAGGTTGATGATCGCGCCCTGCGGGACGGGGAGGATCTGGATCTTGCCGTCCTCGATCGCCTTGAGTAGCACGTAGTTGTCCGCCCCGTACAGGTCGATCAGCGCCTTCTCGCCCTGCGCCTTGAGCTCGAGACGACGGTTCTCCTCGGCCTGCGCGATGGCCGCCTCGGATGCGCGCTGCGTGGCGAGCAACTGGTCGGTGAGCTGCTGCGGTAGCACCGGCTTCTGCAGCGACAGGTCGATGTTGATGAAGTACGCGCCGCCGGTGGCCTGCTCGATCGCCGCGGGTAGTGCCGCCTTGACCGCGTTCTCCCAGTCCGACTTCTTCTTCGGATCCTGGTACAGCTCGCGCCAGGTCTGGCCCTGGGTGGCCTCGGTGATCGCCTTGCGCAGCGGTTGCTGCAGGTAGACGGCGAGGATGCCGGACCAGTCCTTGCCGCCGTCGTATTTGAGGCCGATCTTCTCGTGGAACTGCACGAGGGTGTCGCAGTCGGTGTTGAGAGTGAAACGCAGCTGCCCGGCGACCCCGAGGTCGATGCCGTCCTTGTCGGCGACCCGGATGTAGTCGATGTCGGATTCCTCGCCGCCACCGAAGACGTAGGTGCGTTGGCCGGCGGGGTAGGTGTATTCGCGGTCCGAGGGGCCGTAGAACGCGCGGGAGCCGGGGGCGACGCATTCCTGGAACGAGGTGGTCGACAGCGGACCGGCGTCGTAGATCAGTCCGGCCTGGTCGGGGGCGGGGGACAGGGAGCAGCCGGTGAGCACGGCGACGACGGGCAGGCCGATGAGGGCGGCGGTGAGCTTACGGTTCACGGTGTGGGGGTCCTGTCTGAGATCGGGGGAAGGGTGGGGTGGTCAGAAGCCGCCGCAGTCGCCGCCACCACCGAACGACGAGCTGTCGCTCGGCGAGGGTGATGGCGAGGGCGAGGGCGAGGGCGGCGGTGAGGACGTGGCGGATCCGCCGTCGCTGTACGTCGACGTGAAGGCGGCGGACGTGGCGATCACCGATGCTGCCGCCGACGACGGCGTCGGGATGGTCGGTGCCGGGGTGGGCCTCGGGCGGGGTGGGATCGGCCGGTACGACTCGGCGCGGCTGGGACGCTGGTACCCGGCGGCGCGCTGGGAACCGGCCCGCAGCTGCTCGGCGGTGCGCTCCTCGCTGCGCTGGCGTTCGCGTTCGAGGCGGCGCTCCTCGAGCCGGGCGGCGTCGGCGCCGAACACCTCCTCACTGGTCAACCGGCGAGGCTCGACACTCGGACGAGACTTCTTGCGACGGAACGGATTCCACATATCAGGCCTTCTTCCGATTGATGCGACGCGCGACGCGGGCGCGCTTGTTGCGGGCACGGCGCGCGGCCACGACCTCCTCGGGGACCGTGCCGCCGTAGACGTGCATCTTCGGGCGCTGCAACGCCGAGAGAATCCGCCGGTGATAGGCGAACTTGTCGAGGGTGATGTTGAACAACGAGACTCCTAGCAGGGTGGAGCCCCAGGGGCGGGTGCGATCGGTGCGCTACACCCGCCCCCGGGGGTCAGGACGAGATCAGTTCCAGGGATCGGTCGGAGCCGGAGCCGACCCGAGCAGCAGCAGGTAACCGGCGTCGTTCGATCCGGCCTTCACTTCCTCGAGGACCTGCTCGAACGCCAGGCGCACCATCTGCCGCGGATTGTCGATCCGGTAGCCGAGCGACAGGCCGCCCTGGTCGGCGCGGTACTTCAGATCGGCGAAGAACGGGATCATCTGCCCGCCCTGGAACACCGGCAGGATCAGCTCGAACCGTTCGGGGATCTCCACGTTGCCCTTGGCCCCGGCGCCGGCCTTGGTCTCCTCGTGGAAGGTGAAGGAGACGTCGCCGGACTGCAGGTGCACCCCGGACTCGTAGGTGACGTTGCGCTTGGCCTTGAAGGTGCGCGCGATCTCCATCAGGTCGGCCGCGGCCGGGGTGACGATCGCCGCGCGCCCGTCGGACAGGTGCTCGGCGAAGCGGGTCTGGTCGACGAGCTTGTTGTCGAGGCCGTGCCAGTGCGCGAACAGGTCGGAGAACACCAGCTTGAGGGTGATGCGGTGATCGCCCCAGCCGTCGTGGTTGAGGACCGCGACGAGGGCCTGGGCGTTGACGTCACCGAAGACGGTCACGTCCTCGTCGAGGATGCCGTGCTTGGTCACCGTGCGGGCCAGCAGCGCGAGGAAGGACTCGACCGTGGAGACGGTGGTGTTGCCGCGCGGCCGCGCCGGAGTCGGGAGGTGCTTTTCGAGGGTCGTCGTGGCCACGCGCTCGGAGCCACTGCCGTCGCGCACCACCGCGGTATGTACGACGCCGGGGGCGGGGGACAGTGGCACGAACCGCTCGGTGGTGTCGAGGGCCAGCTCGGCGATGGCCGACACGTGATCTTCGGTGTTGTTCTGGACAGTAGACATCTAGATTGCTCCTGTTCTCGGAAAAATCGGGGGAGAGGGTCAGTGACCGGTGCCGGTCTGCGGCACCGCCGACAGTCGCCCGGCGTTCTCCTCCATCAGCGCCAGCTGGTGCGGATCCTGCCGGGTCGGGTTGCCGTCACGGTCGACGAAGAACAGCGACTCGGCGCGCTGGGCCGCAGGCATCTTCGCCGCGACCTTGGTGGCGAACCGCAGCATGTCGGTCTTCGGATCGGGGGTGACCGCGACGGTGAACACGATCTGCCCGCCCTTGCCGGTGCCCTGCGCCGCAGCGATCAGCTCGTGCAGCTTCTCCGACAGCTCGGTGTGTACGCGGCCTTTGTCGAGTTCCTGCAGCACAGCGGCGAAGGGGCGGACGATCGGTTCGTTCTTGTCGGTCTCGCTCATGGTGTTTCTCCTGTTCAGTGGGTGTCGATCGAAAAGCTGGGGGAGGGTCAGAAGGGGGGCTCGTCGTCGCCGAAGCCGCCACCACCGCCGCCGTGGCCGGGGGTGTTGTCGCCCCACGGGTCGTCGGTGGCACCGGCACCGCCGCCGCTGCGGCCGGACGATCGGCCGCCGCCGCCGAAGCCGGTCGCGCCGCTGCCACCGCCGTTCGACTTGGTGACCTTCGCGGTCGCGTAGCGCAGCGACGGGCCGATCTCCTCGACCTCGAGTTCGATGACGGTGCGCTTCTCGCCCTCGCGGGTCTCGTAGCTGCGCTGCTTGAGACGGCCCTGCACGATGACTCGATCGCCGCGGTGCAGCGACTCGGCGACATGCTCGGCAGCCTCGCGCCAGATGTTGCAGCGCAGGAACAGCGCGTCGCCGTCCTTCCACTCGTTGGACTGGCGGTCGAACACGCGCGGGGTCGAGGCGACGGTGAAGTTCGCGACCGCAGCCCCGGCCGGGGTGAAGCGCAGTTCGGGATCGGCAGTCAGATTGCCGATGACGGTAATAACGGTCTCACCAGCCATAACGGGCAGGTTCTCCTTCGAGATAGTGGGGTGAATCAGACGAGCGCGTGACCGAGCATGGTGACGGTGGATTCGACGCTCTTGCGGGTCTGTACTGCACGGACGGCGTCCTGCAGGATCTCCTCGATCATCCAGTCCTTCAACCCACCCCGAGCAGCGGTGGCCGAGACGGCCATCTTCGGCTCGCCGTCGGTCACCGTGACCACCACCGACACCAGCTCGTCCTCGCGCCGGCCGAGGGTGTTCTCCAGGGCGTCGGCGAAGTTGCGGTACTGGGTCGCGGCGGTGATCCGACCGGCCTGCGCGCAGACATCGCCCTGCGAGCGCCAGTGCTCGATCAGCTGGGCGATCCGTTCGATGGGGTGCTCCGAAGGTGGGTCCTCGGGGCCGTTCTCGAGGACGGGGGCGGACAGGGTCACGGGTTGCTCCAATCGGTTACCGGCGCGGGATCGCCGTACTTCCACACCCCGCCCTGGGCGGCGGCGATGAGCATGTGGCGGCGCGCGCACTTGCCCCAGACAGGGTTGGCGTCGGCGGTGAGCAGCACCGTGCGGGCCTGGTCGAGGTCACCGGCGTCGAGCGCGGCCTTGAGCCAGTAGGCGACCGGGGTGCGCGGCGAGCCGGTATAGCGGTCGGGGCCGTCGAAGATATGGGGCTGCTGGGCGTGCCATGCGTCGAGCACGGCCCGCAGCCGCGCCACAGCGACGGTGCGCAACGGCGCGGCCGCAGGCGCGCTCACGAGGTCACCGAACCCGGGTTGCGGGCCTCGCGCAGCTCAGTGCGCATCTTCGCGATCGCCTGGACGATCTGGTCACCGGACGCCGTGACCGGCAGGCCGAGCAGGTTCGCGATCCGGCCGGTGGACTCGACCAGCTTCTCGGCCTTCTCGAACCACTCCCGCCGCTCGGCGAGCACCGCATTGTGCGAGGCAGGGTCGGCCCAGCCCGCTTCGAGCAGGGCCTCGCGCAGGTTCTTCCCCGCCGCGCGGGTGGCCACCGCGTGCGAGGGAAACCGCTCCTGCCAGTCCACCGGCCAGGCCTCCTCGGAGAGGTAGCCCAGGTGATGGTCGGCCGAGAGCTTGTTGCGCTTGGCGGTCAACGCGTCGCGCTGCTCACGGAAGGTGCGGTAGGGCTCCTCGTGCTCGGTGCCGGGGAACGGCGAATTGTGCAGAACGAGGACCTGCAGTGCTTCGATCTGGGCGTCGAGGCTCGCCAGCTCGGAATCGGTCTCGGTCATCGGGTCATCTCCCAGGTCAGGATCGGTGCGACATAGGCGATCGGGGCGGGGTGGTCGGCCGGCGCATGGTGGAGCAGCGCGGCGAGCAGCACGGTCAGCAGCGGGCTCATGCGGACACCGCCTGCCACACCGTGTTGCCGAAGGTGTCCTTGCCGACGCTGCGGATCCGGCCGCGCTTGTTCGCGACCTGCAGCATCACGGTCACCGACCGCTCGGTGGACCCGTCCGGGATCGCCGTGCAGGTGAACTCGCGGCCCGAGGCGATCAGCTCCTCGAGGACCGCGGCGGCGACGGCGTCGGGGCCGGTCGGGGGCGGGGTGTACCCGGCGCGGCGCAGGACCGTGTCGAGGGCGGCGACGGTGTAGCCGAGCCGAGCGGCGATGCGTCCGTGGGGGGTGCCGAAGGAGGCGAGCCACTTGTACTCGTCGACGATCTCGGTGGGGGTCAGGGCGGCGCGCTCGAAGCGCTGGCGGGTGGGGGCGCTCACGGGATCACCACCGCTTCGACGATGGGGAGCAGGCCCCACACCACCCCCGCGAACGGGGGCAGTGTGAGGGCCAGGGCACGGGTGATGTCGCGCAGCGCGCTCACAGCAGACCCCCGTACATCAGGGCCCAGCCGGACACCTCGAGGTCGAGGCCCTGGTCGCGCAGGACGTCGTCGCGGTGGGCGAGTCGGGCGAGGAAGTCGCACAGTTCGTCGAGGGTGCCGCCGTCCTGGTGGCAGGCGTGCTCGATGTCGTCGTCGGGTCCGTGCTCGAGGGCGTGGCGGCCGACGCGGGGGGCCTTGGCGGTCTCGCTGCACCATTCGAGGAGCCAGGCCAGCGGCCGTCCGTCGTCGGTGCGCGCTCCGCGCCAGTTCTCGGTCCAGGTGACGGTGATGCCGAGGTCGCGGCTGTCGATGTCGATGCCGAGTTTGCGGAGGGCTTGGACCTCTTCGTCGTGGTGGCGGGTGTCTACCCGCGTTTCGGTGATGGTCATGTGGGTGTCTTTCTGTTTTGGGCCCCTGCCAGGGGGCATGTGGACATTACCCCGGGTGTCTATCGCCAGTCCAGGCGGTAGACACCCGGGGCATGATCAGGCCGCGCTCGGCAGCTCGAGGGGCAGTTCCCAGCTCGGGATCAGGTCGGTGCCCGCGATCGACTCGGGGTGGACCTCGAAGGCGCCGTCGATCAGCGCCGCCCATTGCTTGGCGGGGACCGGGGCGCGGCCGTAGCGCAGCTTCTCCGAGCGCAGCGGCCCCATGTTGCTCGCGGGGGCGAAGTGCTCGTTGTAGCTCCAGCCGCCGATGCCGCGCTCGTCGAAGTGGAAGTGCGGCCAGTCGTACGGCACCTCGGTGCGGGTGTCGAGGTCGACCACGGTTGGGCCGTCGGGGCCGAGGACCCACAGGGTCTTGTGGCGGGGTCCTGGGGACCAGATTTCGCCGGCGACGGTGTCGCGCCGGCGGTTGTAGTAGCGGAAGGTCGCTGCCACGGTGCCTCCTTCGGGGCTGGGGGTGGGTGTCGCGGGTGGTGCAGCCTGCCGGGCTGCTGGGCCCTGGTGGGGCCCTGCTCTGGGATGTCCTGGGGTATCTCATGCCCCATACATTACCTTATGGGTCCATACTGGCAACAGTGCAGGTCACAGGGCCCCTGGGGGCCCAGTAGGGCCCTGGGCCCTGGGGTGTCTGCAGGGCCCCAGTAGGGCCCTCTAGGGGCCCCTGTGGGGCCCCAGAAACAGGGCCCTACCTGCAGGGTTGCACTGTATGCCCCCATACTGTAGATTACTCATCAGTGAAGGTGAGAGCTTCACAGAGAGGGGCTGGAAACCCCCGCGCGGCGCGCGGCAGGTCCTTCCCCGCGCGATCCTTGAGAACTCCACAGTGTGCTTGCTTGTGTGCCCTACTGGGGCCACCCCCGACCATTTCGGAGGTACCCCATGTTCGCTGTTGCCCAGGCCGTCTTCACCATGTCGATGCTCGCGCGTCTGTTCGAGGCGCAGTGCGTGCTCGCCATGCTCAACGACACCGAGCCAACAATCGCCGAGCTGCCCGAACCCATTCGGGAGCTCATCATGGACGAGCACAACGACGAGGTCTCCGACCTCTGGTTCGCCACTCGGCGCCGCGTCTCCAACGCGGCGAAGTACGAGGTCGAGCACATCGACGACTGGAACTTCAAGGCCACGCTCGTCGGCTTCGATCTCTAACCTCTAGCTAGACACCCACACATCACATCCCAGGGGTGGCCCCTGTAGGGCACACAAGCGCGTGTTGTGAACGGCCTTCTGGGGCCACCGGGCACTTCCAAGGAGGTTCCCCATGGCCATGATCTACGCAGCAGACGAGGTCTACCCCGATCCAGCCGATTACGTCGACGTCGACCCAGTGTGCAACGTCTGCGACCGCGAGGTCGAGGACGTCAGCGCCGACGGTACGTGCGAAGCGTGCGAGGAGTACTACTCCAAGCCCGACCCGAACGAGGACACCTACACAGGCCCCACGTTCCCCGAGTACGAGGACTAGACCCACCATCCCGGCCCCGGTGGCCCCTGATGGCTGTTCACAGCGCGAGTGAGTGCCGTTCTGGCCCGCCGCCCAACCCAATCGGGAGGCATCATGCCAATTCACGCACCGCAGATGTTCCAGTTCGTGACCACGCAATCGGCTCTGGCCGCCGCGCTGTCCGGGATCCTGCACGACGGCGACGTCGTGTACGCCACCGGGGAGCAGGCCGTCGGGGTCGTGCGGGACAACATCGTGTACGCGCTGACCGAGACGGCCGGCCGCTGCTTCCATCTGGCAGTGGGGCCGGCCTGGTCGGACTACGCGGATTCGATCGAGGTGGCCGACCAGTTCGTCCAGCGTGACGGTCTGGTGTTCCGACCCAACATTGAGCGCATCGCCGAGCCGCTGCGCTAGACCACCACCATCGCGGCGGGCCTGATCGGTACTCACTTGCGCTACGCACAGCCACCCCGCGGCCGCGACGGTCGTGGGGTCCACTCGAGGAGAGGAGCGCACCGATGGGTGTGCAGGCAGTGAAGATCGACACCGAGGGCGTCGCGACGGTCGTGGACCTGGGCGAGAACACGCTCAAGGGCTTCTACGAGCACATCGGGTGCCAGTGGGTCGACGTCGTGCGACTCGACCCAGCCAAGGGGTTCGATATGTGGATCGACGACGAGGGCGCGGTGCTCGCGGAGCCAGTGCTCAACGTCGTGGCCACCGGGATCGCTCGGCAGCACGGGTTCGACTGGCAGCCGTACTTCGGGACGGTGGTGTTCGCCGCGTCGAACGACGAGGGCGACACAATCGACCTTCCCGAGGAGGATCGTGAGCGGTTGCTGGCGATCTCGAAGCGGTGGCAGGAGGCTCCGGCCCGATGAGCTGGCTCGAGGAGTTGCGGGTGGACTATTCGGACTACGGTTCGGAGGAGTTCCAGCGCCGCGAGTGCGAGTGTGCGGACTGTCGGTCGCAGGGTGCGTTCTCGTACGCCCGTGGCTATGTGCCGGATGACTGCATCTACAAGCGTCGATCGAGGGTGTGAGTCCGGGTTGGTTGCGTGTGATCACCAGTCGCTTTCGGGCGCCTGGTGGTCCGCGCGCTTCCTATCCGGGGAGTGTTTGCAATACGAGGTTTGACCTGCATTAACTTGTGTATTCCCCCATGGTTGATAATATGGGTGCATACAAAACAGTGAGCCCCAGCAACAGGAAAGGACCGGACACATGACCGAGACGTCTACCATCCAGCCGGACACCGAACAGTCGGTGATCGGCCCACACGGCGAGCCAATCGCCTACAACACCCTCGCCAAGTGGGAGCCCGAACGCGGCCACTACATCGAAGAGACCGTGCAGGTCTACCTGCGCCTGTCCGCCGACGGCACCCGCTGGGTCGTCGACGGCGCGAGCATCGACGGCTACAGCCTCGACTCCGTACTCGACCACCCCCGCAACAGCGAATGCCCGTGCGACCAGCGGCAGGACTGCGCCACCGCCCGCCACCGCGCCGAAAGCGTGGACCTGCCCGACGGAGAGGGCCTGATGCGGATGCTCGCCGAAGCCCTCGGCTACGAGGTCGCCAAGAAGGAAACCCACTGATGGACACCCTGACCTACTACCGCGACCTCACGGCCTGGCACTACCGCAAGGCCAAGCGCAAGGCCCGCTTCCGCCTCGAAATGCGGACCATGGCCCTGCTGAACTGGGCGCAGCGCCGCTGGCCGTCGCTCGCCGAAGACGAGCAGCAGTGAACATCCACCCGAACGCGACCGGCACCGTCGTCACCAACCGTCCTCTGGCCTGCGGGCCGGAGGACGGCGGGACCGGGCACCGCGTGGAACTGGCCCTGCCCAACGGCGGGCACGTCGACCTCGTCGTGTCCATCGCCCCCGACTCCGGGGCAGTGCTCGTCGACATCGCACACGACGAGCACGTCGGACAGCTCGACATCGCCGTCAACGACGACAACGTCTTCCACCAGCCTGCGAGCTGGTGAGGGTGCGTCGTCCCCGAGACCCCGACCTCGGGGGCGCGCGCACTCCCACCAACGGAGCATCCCAACCCGAAAGGACACCCACCATGGCACGACCCGAAACGGTCGCCGACCTGCCCAAGAACCTGCGCCAGGGGCCACTGGCCGTCAACGTGGAGCTGCTCGAGTTCCAGGACGAACCCGACATGATCGTCGCCTGGGGCCAGCTGATGGCCGCAGCAAAAGCCGCCGGGTACAGCGTCGACGCCGGCCGGATCCACAACCCCCCGAGCGAGGAACGACTCGTCGAACTGCTCGGCTACCAGCAGAAGGTCTGGGACGAGGCCAAGGCCGAGTTCGAGGCCGCGCTCAAGGGCGCACCCGAGCCGAAGTACAAGTGGAACCTCCAGCAGTGGTGCCGCGAGGAAGGCCTCGCCTACCCGTACGACGAGGTCACGGCCTGATGGCCAAAGCGTTGCGCGGTGACCTGATCGCCGTGACCCGCCGCACCACCGGGGACGTGCAGGTCGGAGTGATCACCAACATCACCCGAGACGGAATCGCCCGCAAGTGGTGCCCCATCGGCTCCACCGCCCCGATCGACCTCAACCCGCGCCTCGAGACCTGGAAGATCATCGAGGCCGCGCAAGTCCGCGTCGAAGGCGTCATCGCCATGGTCCGCGCCCACCACTGGCCCGGACACCCCGAGCAGATCATGCCGTTCGCATCCGAACAGGACCTCAAGGACGCGCTCGTACCCCACCTCAACCGGCACCTCGAAGGCGTGCCGGTCGTCAATCAGCTCGCCTGACCCGAGAGGAAGACACCTCATGCGCAAGACCATCCTCGCCGTGCTCGCCGCGACCACGCTGGCCGTGACCGGCTGCACCGCGACCGCCACGGCCCCCGCCCCGACCACCGTCGAGACACCGACGTCGACGAGCGTGCCGACCGCAGTGCGCGCGGCCGCACCCACCACCACCGCCGCGGTCTACAAGCCCGGAGAGCTGCGCCCCCAGGACCGGGCGTTCCTCGCCAACCTCAACGACTGGTGGCGCACCGCCGACAACGCCACCGCCATCGAAGGCGGAGAGAGCGTGTGCCTGCGCTTCAACCGCGGCGACGACAAGCTCGACATCCTGCGCGACATGATCGAGATCGCGGGCAGCGAGAACGGCATCAACCTCATGCACGCTGCGGTGTCGGCCTATTGTCCGCAGTTCCTCACCGGCGTGAAGTAGCCGTGCAACGCATCCGCGACCGGGTGCCGGCCGAGCCACCCGCTCGGCCGGCACCACCCCGGGCATACTGGGCCACCGTCGCCCGCTACGAACAGGAGAACACCGTGACCGACACCCTCGACCTCACCGACTCGCCCTACGGCCTCGCAGGGCTTCTCGCCACGGCCCGCGACGCCAAGCTGCGCCTGACCATCACCACCACCGACCGCATCACCAGCATCGGAACGCCCGTCCAGGTCCACGGCGGCGAGGGAGGGCTCGTAACCCTCACCGAGGGCGACGAGGTGTGGTTCGTGCCGCTCGCACACATCACCAACATCGCCCCGAACCCCGCAGAGGTCCCCGTCACCGTCCACACTCTCTGACCATGGACGACTCCCGCGAACCGCAGCTGTTCGAGCACACCAAGGGCCTCGGCGCACTGCAGCTCGTCGACACCGAGGATGGGCCCCGTGTCCGTTTCAGCCTCGACAACGGCAGCTACCGCGACTACACGATCGACGACGCCCGCAAGCTCGCGGCCGCCGTCCGCGCCGCCTCGGACGCAGCCGAAGCCGCCATCGCCAACGGCGAGAACCCCGCCAACATCCGCATCCGCTTCACCGGAATAGGAACACCATGACCGACACCGCCGCGCCGCAGACTCCCGCCGACGTGTTCACCCGCGTGCTCACCGAGAACATCGGCCGCAACGTCACCATCCACAACGGCCTCGAGCAGGGTCGGTACACCCACGGCAAGATCGTCGCCGTCGAAGCCGGAGTGCTCACCCTCGGCGAATCGTTCCCCGGAATGCTCCCCGGCGAGAAGGCCAAGGAGTGGCAGTCCTACCACCGCATCGACAGCCTCACGTACGTCAGCCCCAGCAGCCTCGACCTCTGACACCGTCGCGCAGCCCCCGTCAGCCCCTCACCGGGCAGGCGGGGGCTTTTGTCATGCCTGGGGACCCGACCGCCGCCGCTCCAGCTCCGCACGAGCAGCCGCAACAAGCCGCTCCTGATGCTCCGCAGACATCGAATCTGCACGCTCGATCACCAGCTCGTCGAGCAGCCACGCCAGGTCCTCCGTCGACCACGAAGGGAACCGCAGATCGTCCATAACTGATTCAAGCACGCCCCCGCGACAAGAGGCGCCCGGAAAAGAGGGCTGTACGCGACGCAGACGCCCGATCGGTGCCCTCCGCAGGGGTGAGGTTGCCCGGCGTCACGCGCGCACGCCTACGCGCGGGAGAGCGGTCGACCGGTCGGCGCTTCCTGCTCTGCCGGTGTGTGGCTGCTGCTGCTGCGGGGTGTGAGGGGTGGTGGGCCGGGTGCGGGTGGTGGGGTGTGCGGTGGGTGGCCGTGCTGCTGCCGAGGGGGGGACGGGTCGGGGGTCTGCCCGGTGTGGGGAGGTCTCGGTCTGGGGGTGGTTGCGCGTGTGCGTGCGTGTGCGCGCGGTACGAAACGTAACTCCCCCTCTTTAGTGAGTAGCTACGGATCTGGTGGTAGGGACTGGTAGGTGGACATCTGGATGTCCACTGGTCGGTGCCGAAATGTCCACTGGTCGCGTGTCAGGTCCAGGTCTCGGGTGGGAATGTGAGCCGGTAGGTGTCGGCGCTGTTGCGGCGTCGGCCGATGTGGCCTTTGCGGGTGCATTCGATGTATCCGCGTCGCAGGCCGGTGTCGAGGGCGCGGCGGATGGTGCGTTCATTGAGGGGGCCGTTCTTGGTGTGCAGGGCCGCGGTGAGTCGGTGGATGCCGGGGTGGGCGTTGGTGCCGTCGGGTTCGGTGTAGGACTCGAGTTCGAGCAGGACGCGGCGGGTGGAGTCGGACAGCTCGGGGTCTCGGACGACGAGGCGGCGCCAGACGTAGCGGGTGGAGTCGGTCATGGTCCGAGTGCCTTTGGAGTTGTGGGGTGGTGCGGTTCAGCGGGGGATGCTGTGTCGGCTCATGGGGCAGCGGTTGCCGGCTGTGTCGCGGTGGACGTTGACGTAGCCGCCGGGTGCGCAGGGCACGGATCGGTGGCAGACGGGGCAAATGGCGTGGCCCGGGACGGTGGGTGTCCCGGGCCGTGCGGTGGTGGGTGCGGTCATGCGTCGCGGATGGCGTCGACAACGGTGGATCCCCAGAGCTGGTCGGCTTCTTCGAGCAGGTCCAGGGGTGCGTTGTCGAGGAGGCGGGCGAGGAAGGTCTTGGGGACGGCGAGGGTGGGCTGTTTGCCTCGGACGCGGTCGGCGTGGGTCTTCTGGTTGTAGGCGTCGCGGCAGGCCTGGCAGGGCGATTGCATGTTGGAGATGTGCAGGCGGTAGCCGCGTGGGGTGCCGTGTTCGACGTCGTCGGGCCAGCTGAACAGGACGTCGGGGGGCACGGTGGCGCTGTGGCAGAAGCCGGTGTCGCCGTGGCCGTCCATGTCGAGGCAGACGGTGATCTGGCCGCGTATGGCGGATAGGACGGTGGCGATGTGTCCGGGCTGGTAGATGCCCCAGGGGGTGTGGACTGGTCGTGCGAGGGGGACTGTGTTTCCGCGGATGATCAAGGTGCTGGGACTCCGGTGTGGCTGCGTGTGGGTGGTTCTAGCTGGACCTCCGTCATCGTATTCGGAGGTCCAGCTAGACAGTAGACACCTACGGGTTTACAACAGCGCGCACTCGGGGCACAGGTAGCCGCCCTTCTGGTAGACCACCGAGTCGCCGACGTCGAAGGGGATTTCGCAGGTCGCGCACAGGCCGGGGTGCTTGGCGACGATCGGCCGGGGGGTGGGCAGATCGAGGGTCAGTCCGCGGCAGTGGGCGCAGGCCGACTCGATCAGGTCGGACCAGCTGCAGCGTTCGGTGTGGCTGAGGGAGAGCGTGGACACGGGCTGTGATGCCTTTCTGGTGGTCAGTTCGCGGACTTGATCTTCTCGACCAAGTCGAGGGCTGCGATCTGTTCTTCGGTGAGCGTCGGGGTGAAGTGCGCGCGCAGTGCATCGAGCAGGGCGGCGTCGGCTTCGCTGACGAACACTCCGCGTTCGAGAGTGGGCTGGTCGATGAGACCGGCGAGGTAGTCGAGGCTGACGTTGCACAGGTCGGCGATCAGGACGATGTCCTGCAGGCGGGGGCAGACCTTGTCGCACTCCCACGCCGAGAGGGTGGATTGGGTGATGTCGAGTCCGAAGGCCTGCAAGGCGGCGAGCAGATCGACCTGCTTGACGTATCCGGCGGCGGTGCGGGCCGAGCGGATGCGCGCTCCGAGTCCGGTGACGATGGCCGGCGCGGGGGTGGGTGCCGGGGTGGGGGTGGTGTCGAAGGGCAGTGCGGTGACGGTCATGGGTGTGTGTCTCCTGGTCAGCGGCGTGCGGTGAGGTTGCGGATGATGTGGTCGGCGAGCTTTCCGGCGTCGACGAGGTTGGGGCCGTGCTGGACGCCGGGGACGGCGGGGCAGGGCAGTTTGGTGTGGACGATCGACTCGATCAGGGTGGTGCGCAGTGCCGGGCGGGACTGCTTGTGCCCGTCCCACCACTGTTCGTAGGTGTCGACCAGCCAGTTGTCGATGCGTCTGCGGTCGGCGTGCTCGGGCCAGTTCGCGGTGGCAGCGAGGCGTTCGAGGCGGTCGCGGTAGTCGGCGATGGCGTCGAGGGCTTCGGCGAGGGTGTACTTGCCTTTGCGCAGGTCGGTGAGCCAGGTGCGGTGCGGCTGCGGCATCGGCAGGGTGATGGTGCCTTCGGTGAGCAGCTGCGTGCCCTGGATGCCGAGGCGGATCGCGTGGTAGGCGAACTTGGTGTCGAAGCCGTACTTGTCGATCAGTTCGGGCCGGTTGGGGGTGTAGCCCTTGTTGCCGAGCAGTTTCTCGCGCTGGGAATCGAGGAAGCCGATGAACCGGTGGGCGGCTCGGCGGGAGATGAACATTCCGGCGTTGCGCTGCAGGTCCAGGCCGGGCTCGGTGATGGTGACGAGCTCCTTTTTGGGGATGAACAGCAGCAGGAGCACGGTGGGGTTGCCTTTGGCGGCGAGGTCGGCCCATTTGCGCAGGCTGTAGACGGTCAGGTCGAGGTCGCCTGGGCCGGAGCGGACGCCTTCGGGTTGGGTGCGGTACTGGTACATCTCGAAGGAGTGTTCGCTGCCGAGCAGGTCGCGGGTGCCGATGAGGTACTGGGGTGGCTCGATGCACACGCCCATTTCGTCGCGGTCGTCCTGGCTGCTGACGGTGACGCCGTGCAGGCCGGAGCCGACCTGGCCGCGCAGGATCGTGTGCTGTTCGGCGATGAGCTGGCGGCGGGTGTCGCTGTAGGCGACGGGCTGACGTTCTTGCATGTGTTTCTCCTGTTCAGTTGAAGCGGAGGCGGGGACGGGGAGGTGTGGGGCGGGGTTCGGGTGCGGGCCACTCGCCGAGGCGTTCGCGGCGGAACTCTTCGGGGGACTGGTGAGGGAACTGCGCGTAGGCCGGAGGAGGCGGCTCGGGGGCGGGGACGACGGGGGTCACGCGGCCGTCGCCTTCGATTCGGTAGCGGACCTGCTGGTTGAAGGCGTATTCGTCGCGGGCACGGCGCAGTTCCGTGAACACCTGGTGGTAGGCCCCGTCGATCGAGCGGGGGTCCTGGAACGTCCGCATGTCGAAGTAGAAGCCGACGACCCCGAACTGCATCCGGTATCGCCGCCGCTGGTGGTCGATGTGGACGATCTGTCCGATGAAGTCGCCGTACGGGCCGGTGACGGTGAGTCGGCCGTACTCGTTGGCCCAATGCGAGCGGCGGCCGCTCAGCGTGCCGCGCCCCAACCGGCGGCGGCGGGTGCGCTCGAAGTCCTGGCGGTTGAGGTCCTGTAGAGAGAGTTCTCTGAACGTGAGGTCGGAGGTGTCGTCGTCCGGGTCGTCGTCCGGGTCGGAGAAGCGGACCGGCCGCTCGAGGTATCCGATCGGCTCGAATCCGGCCAGGTCAGCGACAGGGATGTTCCCGACGAAGGGGCGGGCAAGGATGCAGTCCTTGATGGTCCAACCGGCGGGGGGTCGGCCGGCGGTGTGGACGTTCGAGCCGGGGCACAGAACGCGGGTGGTGTCCTCGTCGTAGCGGTAGCCGGGCTCGAGGTAGCCGTTGCGGCGCATCTTCCGCATGTGTTCGGTGATCGGCAGGCCGTGCCAGTCCTCGCCGCAGTGCCAGCACTTGTCGACGCCGACGTTGTAGTCGTAACCGCTACGGGTGTCGTAGCGTTCGAGCTGTTCGTCGACGAGGGCGTCGATGGCGTCGACGATGTCGCGGTCGCGGCTCATCCGTGGTTCTCGCTCGCGCAGGCAGCGTGCCGGATTTCGCCGACCAGATCCTCGGTCTGCTGGTCCCACCGTGTGGTGTCGACGATGCGCTGGCCGTCCTCGATGTCCTCTCCGCATTCGGGGCAGGTCACGGGAGTCCAGGTTTCGCAGGAGCAGGTGTTGGGGTCGCGGCTGTCGCAACCGCGGAAGTCGAAGCCCTTGGCGATGTGGGACTTGCGGGCCGGATAGGTGCGCTTAGCCACGGGCGGGCTCCTTCTGGGTGCGGCGCTTGAGCAGGCCGTAGATGTTCGTGCCGCCGTAGGCGAAGGCGGAGATGATGAACCACCATTGGGCGGTGACCAGGCCGTATGTGATCCACAGGCCTTGGGCGGCGATGCCGACGATCGGGCCGACGCGGGACTGGGAGCGGTAGACGAGCACCTGTCCGGTCACCCCGATGAGCATCAGGGTGAACGACCACCACAGGGAAATACCGGTCACGACTCACCGTTCAGTGCGCGACGGGCGTCCGCCACGGCTCGTTTCCATCCGCAGGTGACCGGGTCGTCGTCGGGATGGATGTCGCAGGCGGGATGCCTGTCGAGTGCGGTCCGCACACGGTCGAGGGTGTCGATGAGCTGTTCGAGGCCGACCGTTTCGGCGACGAGGGCTGCCAGTTCGATCGGCTCGACTTCGTCGTTTTCGTCGAGGTTGTCGCGCAGGACGTCGGTGATCTTGTCGAGGGCCGCGGAGTACTCGGTGCTGATCCCGATGTCCGGGGTGGTCAGCTGAAGGTGGACGCCGGGCGCGGCGGGGCAGTCCTCGGTGCCGGTGGCGGTGTGGACGTAGTAGAGCGCGGCGTCGTCACGGATGAGGGTGACGGGCTGGCCGCACAGGGCATGGATGTCAGCTGGCATCGGGGGACTCCTCTGCTGGGGTGAAGGTGCTGTGGTGCCCGACCATTTCGATCCCGGGCTTGCGGGCGACGATGTTCCCGTTCTTATGGGCGCGCACCACGGTCAGAACGGAACGGATACCGAACTCCTGCAGGTTCGGGTCAAGGACGTGGTCACCGGGCTTGAACGGGTTGTTGGGTGTCGACGTATCAGCCATCGCTGGCACCCTCGAGTGCGGCGAGAAGCTGGTCGCGCCACCGCTTCACGCGGTCGCGGCGGTCGATCGCGCAGCGTTTGAACTCGTCGTTGGGATCCCACTCTGGGTCGGGAGCGCTGAGCGGGATGTTGGCGGTGAACTCAAGAAGGAGTTCGTCTGCGAGTTCGCGCACTCGGTCGGCGGTGTGTCGCCAGTGGTTGCAGACTTCGATCTCTTCGCGGTAGTGCGTCTCCATCTCGGCGAGGGCGGCTGTTGCGCTGTCGGCGCGAGCTTGCTGGCGCTGCACCTGCTCCTGCTTGAGCGCGAGATTGGCCTGCAGACTCCCGTTTTCAGCCGAGATGCTGCGCCAGTTGTCGTGGTAGTCGATGGAGTCGCGCCGGTACTGCTCGGCGAGAGCTTCGGCGCGGTTGGCGCGTTCGGTCTCGCTGTTGAGGTCGCGGATGAGCAGGGCGCGGGTCTGCTCCTCGTCGTGGAATAGGGCGAGCAGTTCCCCGGCGCCGCGCCGGCCGACCTCGAGGGTGCGCAGGTCGCCGAGGGCCATGCCGAGAGAGGCCATCCACTTCTCGCGGACGTTGGGCAGCTCGGTCATCTCGTCGAGGCGGGGGAGCTTGCGCCAGCCCTTCGCGAGGATGAGTTGCTCGGCGATGATGCGCAGGTCGTAGTGCTTGTTCTGGAGGAGAGTGTCCTGCAGGTCCAGCGCCAGGTCGAGGCAGGCGTCATCCCTCACCGGCGGTCTCCTTGTCGGTCTTGATCTCGACGTTGACTGCGCCGTTGTCGACTCCGGTCAGACGTTCGACGATCTGCTGGCGGATGACGGACATGGCGTTCTCGTCGTCGCGGATCGACGAGGCGATGTAGTCGGCGATTGCGTCGGCCTGCTCCTGGTCGCAGCCGGAGTTGACGGCGCTGGTGGCGATGCCGGAGCAGAATCCGTCGAGGTAGACGCTCTCGAGCTCGCTGGTGGTCAGGTGGCGGATGGTCATGACTTGTCCTTCGGTGCGGTGCGGTCGGTGTACTCGTAGGGGACGGTCCAGCCGAGACGTTCGGCGAGTTCGCGGCGGGCTTCGGCCCCGCCGGTCCAGCGGTGGTAGTCAGCGCTGTCGCCACTCGAGTTGCGCAGGGCGTTGACGTACTCGACGCGGGCGTTGACGAACGACTCGACTTCGCTGGTGACTTCGGTGAGCCGGTCGGCGGCGGCGAGCAGCGTCTCGCCGTGCTCGAGGATCCAGGCGTAGACCGCGCGGGCCGAGCCGTCGGCGAACACTGCCCGGGCATGGTTGGCGAGCGTGGAGACGGCTTGGCTTTCCGGTGGGACGGTGGTCATGGTTTCTCCTGGTCAGGGTGGGTGAGGGTGAAGGAGCCGCCGTTGCGGACGAGGCCGACGGTGACGAAGCCGCGCAGTGCGGTCTTGTCGCCGGTCACGTGGAGGTGGACGTCACTTGAGCGCAGGTGCGGGCGGACGTAGTCGTAGATGCGTTCGCAGACGACCTGCCAGTTGGTGCGGTCGGTGGGCCAGAGGGCGTCGAAGTCGTCTGCTTCGGGGAGGGCGACCTCGGCGAACGGGATGCGCAGCTCGGGCAGGTTGTGGTTGCGGCCGATCCGCTCGAAGGTGGCGACGATGTCGCCTGCGGGGGCGGTCACCGTTGTCCGCCTGCGGCTTCGCGGTCGAACAGTTCGAGGGCGGCGGCGTAACGGGCTCGGCGCAGGCCGTTGGCGGCGTGTTCGTGCCAGAGCTGCACTTCGTCGCGGGTCGAGGCGGCGTGAGCGACGAGCCTGCCCTTGCCGTTGCTGAGGCGGATGTTGCCGTGGGAGTCGCGGCCGGCAGTCCAGTACTCGGTTTCCGCGTCTTTGGGGAGGGGCTGTTGGCGGTAGCCCTCCTCAGTGAGGAAGTCCGCCAGCGATTCGGCGAGGACGTCCGCCGGGAGATCGGATTCTGCGCCCTCGAGGTATCCGGTCAGATACGTGAGCAGGGTGCTTTCGAGCTTGTCGCGTTCGGCGCTCATCGCTGCACCGCCGTTGCGATCGGGCAGTCCTCGCAGATGCCGTCCTTCCAGCCGCAGCAGTGCGACCCGGACTCGACCGGCTCCGGCAGACCGCACCACGACTCGTGCTGCGGGAAGCCGGGAGTGGATCCTGCGCAGGTGCACTCGCCGTGCGGGCCCTTCGGCGGGGTGTAGACGTCGACGAAGATGGTCATCGGACACCTGCCAGCTGGTCGGCTGCGCTCCACTGGCGGTAGAGGCGGCGGCGTTCGCCCATGGTCAGCTGCACGGCGCGGTCGAGGACGGCGACGACTCGAAAGGCGGGTGCGTGCACCGATGCGATGGTGTCCTCGGTGGAGGTGGCCTCGTCGCCGACGGGTTCGACGCGGTAGAGGTCGCCGCGGCCGTAGAGGCTGGCGTAGTGCTTTGCGTAGAGCCGGTCGGTGGTGGCGTAGACGCGGTCGGTGTGCTGGGAGGGGCCGTCGAGTCCCTGGTGGGCTTCGCCCTTGGCGCGGGCTTCGCACCAGGGGCAGCCGTCGTGGGTGGCGCGGTCGTGGCCGGGTTCGATGAGATCACCGACGCGCAAGCCGGGTGCGCCTCCGTGGTAGTAGCGGGTCATGCCTGTTGTTCCTGTTCAGTGAGGTTTCGGGCCCAGCGGCGGCGGTTGCGTGCGGCGATGGGCCGGTGGGCGCGGTCGCATTCGGCGGCGAGCTGCAGCAGCAGCTCCGGCGTCAGCTCCCGTTGCGGGGGTGGGGTGCGGAGGTCCACTCGGTTTCGATGACAGTGCGGCGGACGACTTCCGCCTTGGGGTTGGCGTTGAGGCAGCGTTCGGTGTCGTGCAGCATCTCGACGCTGCGGCGGGCGGATGCCTCGTCGCTGGACTTGTCGACCTTGATGCCGAAGTGCCGTGTGGGCTTGCGTACACCCCATTCGACGCGGGCGGTGCCGAGCGCGCGGGCGACGGAGTCGAGGTCGCGGGAGAAGAGCGGGAAGTCCGAACTGCCGAAGATTTCGCCGTCGCCGAACCATCCGACGAACTCGAGGATGCGCTGTGCGGCCTCGACCGGGTCCGGGCTCTGATACTCGGCGGCGTCCTCGTCGATGCCGGGCGGCTGATCGGACACCGGCTCGCTCACGGGAGACGTCTCGACCAGGCGCAGGCCCTTCTCCTCGAGCTGGGTGGCGATGTCGGCGACCGATTCACGCAGGTAGTCGGGCTGATTGAAGTAGTTGGAGGCTGCGGCGGCGCGGTCCCAATCGACGACCTCTGCGAGAGCCTTGAACAGGGCGCTCATGCGACCGCCTCCCATGCTTCGAGAGGGCAGCGTTCGAGGCGGACTTCGCAGCCCCACTCGCGGAGGCCTTCGACGATGCCGACTGCGGTAGCGCGGGACATCCAGTGACGGCGGCGGAGTACCGGGATCTTCAGTATCGGCACGTTGTCGTTGTCGTAGACGGTCTTGCCGATACGCGGGCCTTCATCGGCGCTCGCGTAGGGATCGCCACTCCAGAGGTACATCCACTCTTCGAGGTCGGCCGGCACCCAGTCGGGGGTGTCGCCGTTGTTGGCGTGGGCGTCGACGATGTCCATCCAGAGCTGCGGATGCTGCTGGTCGAACGGCTTGCCGTCGTCGGTGGGGTACTTGTCGACGGTGATGCGATAGGCGTAGTTGCTCATCGGGCGGCGCCCTGGGCGATGGTCTGCAGGGTGGCGATGCCGGTCTCGGAGGTCTGGGCGAGCTGCATCGCGGCGACGTAGCCGGGGAAGCCGAGCGACAGGCGGGTCTGGTTGCCGGGGTCGGCGGTGGAGATCGCGAGCATCAGGTTCTTGGTGAACGATCCGGGCTCGTAGCCACCGTGCCCGAAGTGCCAGAGCACATGCTGGGCGGTGGGCTGGTCGATGAAGGCACCAGCGGTGGCGGTGTCGAAGTCGATGGTCATGTGTTCTTCCTGTTCAGGCCGCGATGGGCCAGGAGGTGTTGAGGGAGCCGCCGGAGCGGTAGGGCTGCTGTCGGGCTTGGGCCTGCTGCTGGTGGCGGCGGTACAGGGCGGCTTGCTGGCGCATGAGTTCGTCGGTGCCGACGAGCGCGAGGATCGGGAAGACGCGGGGGATCTTCCAGGCCAGGCGGGCAGCGGCGAGGGCGTCGGCTTCGGCATTGTGGGCGTCGCCGAGGGTGATGCCGTAGCGTTCGCACACCGTGGCCAGGCGGCGGTTTCCGGTGCGTTTGTCGAACTCGGTGATCAGCACGAACGGGTCGACGACGGGGCCGTCGACGGTGAACTTGCCGCCGGTCTGGGTGTGCAGGACGGTCAGGTCGTAGGCGGCGTTGTAGATCGCGATCGCGCGGCCTTCCTTCCAGCATTCGCGCAGCTCGGCGACCACTTCGTGGACGACCTCGACGTGCGGGCGGCCATGAGTGCGGGCGTGCTCGGTGGTGATGCCGTGGATCTTGGCGGCGGACTCGGGGATCTCCACGCCGGGATCGGCGAGCCACTTCGTGGAGGTGGTGGTCGAGCCGTCGACGCGGCCGACGCAGGCGGTGACGATCCGGCAGGTCTTCGGGTCGACACCGGTGGTCTCGAGGTCGAAGTAGGCCAGGGGCAGATCGGACCAGATCATCGCGGCCTCTTCGGGCTGGCGACGACCACTGCGGTCATCGGGGGCAGGGTGCCGAACAGGAGTCGGTCACCGGGCAGGAATGCGGCGTTTACCACGGTAAATACAGCGGTGCCGTCGCCGCGCCGGCCGCTGTAGACGATGTCGACCGGCAGTTCCCGGCCGTCCCGGAGGACCCGCACATTGGTGGGGCCCTCCGGGATTTCGGTCAGCTGCATGGTCAGTTCCCTTCGGTGCCGAACAGCTCGGCGTGCTCGTCGGAGCGGTCGGCGGGGTCGCCCTTCTTGCTGGTGGTGCGGGCCTTGGCCTGGGGCTTGTCCTGCTTGGCCGGTTCCGGGGCGGGCTGCTCGGCCGGTGCCTGTTCCTGGGCCTGCTGAGGCTGGGGCTGGGCAGCGGGTGCCGGGGTGGCGACGGGGCCGGTCAGGTCGGCGGCGGTGACCACCTGCTGGGGGAACTCCTCGTCCTTGTCGAGTTCGCCTCGGGTGATCGAGGTGTAGACGATGGACATCTGCGCCAGATCGAACGGCGTCCACGAACCCCGGGAGCGGCCGATCTTGTGCTCGAGCTGCTTGACGGTGATGCCCTGGTTACCGAACGCGGCGACCATGGCGTTGATCCGATCGGGCAGCGGCACGCCCTCGCCGTCCTCGAGGGTGCGGCGGCAGATGTCCTGGGCTTCCTCGGTGAACCAGGTGGGCAGCACCGTGAACAGGCACTCGCGCACCGCGCGGGCACCGACGTTCTGGTTGGACAGGTAGATGTCGCCGATGTCGGTCAGCGCCTTGCGTTCACCGCGGACCATGCGCACGTGCGGGGCGATGAAGGTGCGCACCGAGCGGACGTTGGTCTGCACGTCCCAGGCGAAGGCCTGCACCTCGGAGATTCCGGCGTCGTCGTCGCGGCGCAGTTCGTTAACTCCGTACTGCACGTTTCCCCAGATGCGGGCCAGTTCGCGGGCCAGGTGCACCGACGGGCCGTTGCCCCGGTTGGGCACCGAGTAGAACGCTCGGTTGGCCAGGGCCATGCGTCCACAGGAGTCCTTCATGTCGGCGATCGCGCGGCCGATGTCGCGGGGGACCTGCTGGGCGACGAGCACCGCGGCCTGCACTTCGGCGACGGCGCGGGAGCGTTCGACCTCGGTGGCCTGGCTGATCTGGGTGACCGGATCGTTGGCGGCGGGGGCGATGGTCTGGCGGTGGACCAGGGTGCCGTTGTTGCTGCTCATGGGCTAGTTCTCCTCAAATTCGCGTTCGTACCAGTAGGGAAGGGCCACCAGGGCGACCTCGTGGTCGTGGTAGCCGGGCCAGATGCCCGATTCGGTGCACTGGGCGTAGATGTCGATCGCCTGGCGGTTGAGGATCCGGCCGATCCGGCGAGCGTTGTTGTCGAGCTGAACCACCGACACCACGTAGGGGGCGGTCTTTTCCTGCACGACGAACAGGAACGCCGGGTCCTTGTCGATCCCGAGGTCGATCACCGCGTCGCAGTACCAGGCGTCCTGCTGGTGATAGCCGAAGTCGACGGCGGTCTTCTTGAACTTCTCCGGGTTGGCGTCGCGGCTGGTCTTGTAGTCGACGAGGTAGAGCCGGTTGCTGGTCCGGCGGGTCCAGTCGAAGCGGGCGCGGCGCCAGATTCCGGTGATCGGGTCGCGCCAGAAGGCGGACTGTTCAGCGATACCGGCGTCGGGCATGAGCAGCGGACCGGCGATCGGATGCTCGCGGATGCGCTGGGCCATGGCCTGGACCTGGTCGTAGTCGGCGGGCTTGAGCGGAACGGCGCATTCCTCGCGGGCCCGGTTGACGAAGTCCTTGGCCTCGGTGGTGGAGATCGCGCCGTTGGTGGCGAGGATTTCCTCGGGGATGCGGCGCAGCTCCGGGCCTTCGCCGAGGACGAGCTGGTGGGCGGCGTGCCCGAAGTCGAACTCGCGCTTGGCGGGGCGGCCGTGCAGGCGTTCGTGCTGGAACTTCGCGGGGCAGTCCTGGATGATCTTGCGGGCTCCGGTCGAGGACAGGGAGCTGCCGGGGACCGGATCGCGGTGGTAGCTCTCTTCGCTCATGCCCACGTAGAGGCCTGCGGTGAACGTCGGGTCCGGGGGTTGTTGCACTGCCTGGTTATGCTGGTTGGGCATGGATCGGTCGTCCTTTCGGTAGGTGATGCCGGTTCATTGCGGATGCGACAGTGGGTGTCGCGGCCCTCGCCTTGCCAGAGGCGGGGGCCTTTTCCGTTTGTGCAGGTGGTGCAGCCGCTCCCCTAGTTTCTACTCGGCTACTCGAGACTAGACACCTGGGACCGATCTGTAGACACCGGCGCACGGCGACGATGTCAAGCTGCGGTCGGGGCCTGGACGGTGTGGAGTTTGGGGACGAACAGCACGCCGGGCTGGACCTGGAGGATCTGCTCGATGGCCGAAGCGATCTCTCGGGAGCACACGCGGGCCGCGCCGGAGCGCAGGTTGCCGATGTGGGACTTGCTGCAGGTGAGCTTCGGAGCTCCGAAGTCGCGGTGCCGGCGGTCGAGTTCTGCGGTGACGGCCTCGGCGAGGGATCGGCAGCTGTAGCGGTAGGTGCGCATGAGGTAGACGAACATCTCGCGGCCGCCTTCCGGGGCCAGCCTCATGTCCAGTCTGGTATCCGATTGGGGCATCGTTCGGTCTCTCCGGGAACTGGGTGAATGGGGAAAGTGGGTGTCTCACAGCATGTCTGCTGTTGTCCTAGACAATAGCAATCTGGGACAGAGGTGTCCACTGGACAACCCCTTCATACCCGGGATAAACAGGACAAACACGGTGGTCTAGAGGTTGATGCTATATTAGACAGCCGCTCAGGTGTCCACTGATCGGGTAGCGAAACCGACACCGGGTGGTCAACAATTGCGCCCATGGCAAGAAGCAACGTTCCCGAGCCCTGGGCGAGCGCGATGGAAGCCGTCGGCGCTGTCAGCCCGCAGACGGGCTTACCGTCATTGAACGCGCTCGGGCAACGAGCTGGCGTCCACACGACGACCGTATCGAACCTGGTGCAGGGCAAGACCCAGGCCCCCGACCTCGACACGGTCACCAAACTGGCCCGTGCCCTCCGCAAGCCCGTGCGGGTGGTCGCCGCATGGGTGGGCATCAATTGGGTGGAGAACCGGCCCTACACCCCGCCCAAGGAAGCCGACCTACTCGACGCCAGCGAGCGGGAGCTCGTCGACAACCTCATACGTTCGCTGGCCCGGCAGAAGACTGGGTTGACCCCCCAGGAGGCCGAGGAGGCCTCGACGGGCGGTCGGCAGGCCCAACTGTTCTCCCACAAGTAGCTCGCTCCCCCGCCGGCAGGCGGGTCTCTAACCTCTGGAAGGGATAGACACCCCGATTCGGGGTGTTTTTCTCGCCCCGAGCTGTCACATTGACGCCCGACAGTGTTAAGGATGGCCACGGTGACCGAGCCTCGAACCCCGAATCCGATCCCCGGCCGACGGATGCGAGCCCGCGCGGTCGCCCCGCCGGGAACGGCGGTCGGCTACGTCCGCGTCTCCACCGAGGACCAGAAGGAACGCAAGCTCGGCCTCGACGCCCAGCGGGCGATCATCACGGCCAAGGCCGCGACCTCCGGCGTGGAGATCGTGGGCTGGTTCGCCGACGAGGCGGTCTCGGGCACGGTGGCCCCGGACAAGCGGGCGGGAATGTCCGCCGCCCTGGCCGAGGTGCGCGAGCACCGCGCCGAGCGGATCATCGCCGCCAAGCTCGACCGTGTCAGCCGGTCGATCAAGGACTTCCTCAATCTCGCCGACCGGGCCGAGAAGGAGGGCTGGCACATCGTCCTGTGCGACCTGGACATGGACACCACGACCCCTCAAGGCCGGATGATCCTGCACCTGTTCGCGATGTTCGCCGAGTTCGAGCGGAACATGATCGCCGAACGCACCCGGGCCGCGCTGGCCGAGAAGAAGCGGCAGGGCGTGCAGCTGGGCAAGCCGTCCCAGGTCCCCGACGAGGTGATGACGCGCATCGTCCTCGAGACGTACGAGGGGCGCAGCCTGCGGCAGATCGCGAGCGGGCTGATGGGCGACGGGATTCCCACCGGTGGCGGCAGTGCGGTCTGGCATCCCCAGCAGGTGCGGCGAGCACTCGACCACCCCCGGGCGGTCGCTATCGCCGATGCCATCTTCGATGAGGACGGGAACCTCACAGTTTAGGCCTGTGAACTGCTCTAACAGTAGTACCTAGGTATAATCTGCTGTATGGCTAAGACACCCCAGTACACAGATGCCCCGAGCCTGCGTGGCTTCGACAAGTTCGCCAAGGGCGTCGCTCGCGACTGCTTCTCCAAGGGCTGGACCGGCCGCATCTCGGCCAAGTCCCACCTAATCCTGCGGTCCCCCGACGGCGAGACCACCGTGGCCATCGCCCACGCCAACGGCTCCCCGCGGGCCCGCGGCAACACCCTGGCCCCGATCCGCCGGTGGGAGCGCACCCAGCGTGACCGCACACGCCCCGGACGCTGACCCGGACACCCCACATAGGTGACATCGGCCCTGTTGGGCGTGTCCGGTCCCCTATCCGGGCGCGGGCCGGTCATGATCGAGGGCATGGACACCCACACTCCTGAACAGATCAACGGCACCCCCGTCGAGGCCGTCGAAGAACACATCAGGGAGCGGCCCCGCTGGTCGGCCGCCGAGTCGGCGCGGCGCTGCGGCGTCGGTCGCGCCACCATCCAGCGGGCCCTGGACGCCAAGCGGTTCCCGAACGCGGTCAAGGGCGAGAACGGCTGGGAGATCCCTCTCGAGGATCTGCTCGCGGCGGGGTTCAAGCCCGATCGGCCAGCGAAGCCGGACGAGGACGAGGATGACCGCGACGATGACCGGTCAGGGGAAGTGGACCTGCCCGAGCACCTGAAACGCCTGGTCGATCTCGAAATCGAGCTGGCTCAGACCCGTGCCCAGGTGGAGATCGAGCGTGTCCGGCGCGAGGCCGCCGAGGAGATCGCATCGAAGGTCTCGGCCGAGAAGGACAAGGTCATCTCCACGCAGGCGGCGATGCTGCGGATGCTCGAGCAGGCCAAGCCGGAGCCGAAGCAGGAGGTCGAGCCCGAGCCGGTGCAGCGGCAGATCCCGGTGGTGGTCGAGGAGCGGCCGGCGGGCTGGTTCAAGCGGACGTTCGGGCCACAGTAGCTATCTCTTGTATGGCTATTAGCCGTACGTTTTGGGATAATGGTGGGGCTTCACCGACACGACAAACCACGAGAGGTCCCACGATGGCCCGCAAGAGCATCACCCAGAAGAAAGTCACCGTCAACCTGCCCAGCATCGACGTCGACCGCATCGAAGGCATCGCCGAGCGGCACGACGTCAATCGCACCAACGCCCTGATCCGTGCCATCCGCACCGCCGACTACATCGACCGGGCCTCCGCCGAAGGCGGCGAGGTCATCATCCGCAACAAGGACGGCATCGAGACCAAGGTCGTCTTCCAGTGACCGACGGCTCCACGCCGGGCAAGGTCAAAACTGTCGACGTCAACGACGAGGGCACCGAGGACACCTTCCATGCGGGCGAAGTCCGCGAAGGTCAGCGCACCAAACTGTCCTGGGCCATCCTCGGTGCCCTCATCGTCGTCTCCATCGCCTACGTCTGGACCGCACTCGCCGCATCCGAGTACCTCTGGGAACGCGCGTCCTGGCCGATCGGCAACGTCCTGACAGCCTTCGTCGGCCTCACCGGCACCACAGTCGGCTACTACTTCGGCTCCAACAGCCGAGACTGACGAACACCCCGAACACCCCGAACACCCGACCGGACACCGGGCGGACACGCCCGCGGACACCGGTCATGATCACGGTCAGCTCGCGGTCACCCATCCCCTGATTTCGGTGTCTAGCTGGGTCTTTCCAGGTGTCTAGTATCCAGATGGCAGTTCGAGATCAGGGGTAGGGTGGACGACGCGCCGATGTCCGCGATGGTCCTGTGATCTGAGTGGTTCTCGAGGCAAGATGGCACACACTCCGAGGCCGACCGGCCCCGGAAAAAGAGAAACCCCGGACCTGGCAGGGTCCGAGGTTTCGAGGTTGGGAAGCGACCCCAACCGAACACAACGAGGTTCGTTGCCCATGCTACATGGGCAACGGTGTTCGGGCGCACCGCATCTGAGGTGTGTCGGGTTGCTTCCCTCCTCGCGACACGAGAGGACGGAAGTTGATCTTCCACAGCGACAAGCCGGTGTTTCTGTACCCGAGAGCTGCCGCGCTCGACCCGAACATCAGTTTCGAGGCCAAGGGCCTGCTCGCGTACATGCACGCTATCGACTCGGTGGGGCTTTCTCACCTCCCGGTCGGTCTCACCGAGGACCGCGCCCAGGAGCTCCTGATCGAACTCGACAACGCGGGCTACCTCGAACCGGCCGAGCAGGACCGTCTCTAATGGCCGGCAACGGGTCGAGCTACAAGGCCCTCGAATGGGTGTGGGGCTTGTCCGAGGTCACGCCCACTCAGAAGCTCGTGCTCCTGTCCCTGGCGTGCCGCGTCGACCAGGCCTACTCCTGCTTCCCCGGGCTGAAACTGATCTCCAAGGAGACGTGCCTGGGTCGTTCGACGGTTATCGACGCGCTCAACGCACTCGAGGCCAATGACCTGCTGTTCCGGGCCACTCGAGTGCGACCGAACGGCAGTCACTCGACAAACCGCTACTACCTCAACCATCCCGAAGCCCCGCACCTGACGGGCGAACTGGACGAGGACGACGACCCCAACCGGATCGCCGAACTCGACCAGGCCACGAAACGTGCGATCGCTGCCCAGAAGAAGCGGAGGAGTGAGGGGTAGTCCGGCAGCTGGACCCCGGGGTAGTCCGGGAGCTGGACCCCCTTTAGGGGTCCGGGAGCTGGACTACCCCGTCCGAGAGCCGGACCCCTCTTAACCACCCAATTAACCACCCATTACTAACCATCCAATGAATGAACCGAGGGGGTACGTGAGGTGACCCGGTTACGTGCGGGGCGGGGAGACTCCTCGACGCCCCAGACGAATCAATCTCGAGTCGGTGGGGGAGGGGAGGGGTGACGCCTGATTCGTCGGTCTCAGAGGTCTGTGGCTGCTTTGGCGAGGGTGTGTGCGTGCGCTATGCCGACCTCCCAGGGCCCGAGGCGCCGGAACCCGAGAAGTTCGAGTTCGGCGTCGAGCAAGGGTGGGTCGAATCCGCCTCCTCCGGCCCAGCCTGGCGGTCGGTGTGTGCTGCACACCGGTTCTCCGTACTCGTCGGTGACGTCTATGCCGGGCAGGGCCCCGCTGTAGTCGACCGAGTTGGTCGCGTAGCAGTGGTAGATCGTCCTCTCGTCAAGGTTAGACATGCGAAATGTCTACCGGAGCGTCCTCGCGTGTCATGCGGACTTGACCGGGCATGATCATCTACGCTTTGCCCTGTCCGCGAGGCTGACCGAACAGCCGACCGGACCTGCCCGACACCCACACAGTCAGGACACCCACATGCGTCGCAACCACCGTGACCCGCAGACACCGCCGAAGCCGCGCTACCCGATGCCGGTGAAACTCGCCGCCGGGGCCGCTCTCGCCGTGGCCGCCGCGTCGTTCCTGCGGTCGTTCACCGCCTTGTCCGACCTGGCGATGATGTTCGAGGTGCCCGCCGATCAGGCGTGGACGCTGCCCATCGGCATCGACGGGCTGGTGATCGTCGCGACGGTCGCGGCCGTGATGCTGCGCGGTTGGCGCTGGTACTCGTGGATGCTGCTGATCGTCGGCACCCTGCTCTCGGTCGCCGGTAACGGTATCCATGCCTGGCTGATCACCGAGAATCCGATCGGTGTGGGCATCGCGGTCATCCCGCCGTTGGTCACCCTCGCCGCGATCCATCTGACCGTGGTGCTCGCTCACGAGAACCGGCCGCAGCAGGCCGCGCCGATGCCGCAGCCGCCGATGCGCGAGCCCGAGCCGGTCGCCGAGTCTGCCCCGTTGGTCACCGACAACGACCTGCGTATCCCGGATGAATGGCTCGATGCCCAGGGTGTCCAGCGCCCGGTGTCCGAGGACATGACCGTGCAGCTGCCCGTCGTCGATCCGCAGGTCGGCGAGGTGTCCGAGGTCGAGCAGGGGCCGGTGGGTGTGGTGATCGACGCCGATGACGACCCGGAGGGTGCTCGGGAGTGGGCGCTCGAGCAGATGCGCCTGGGCACGATGAACTATGTGGAGATCGCTCAGGGTGTCAATCGCAGTGAGGGCACGATCCGGCGGTGGCGCGACGCGGCAGGCATTCCGCCGCGTCTGACGGTCGCGGCCTGACCCCGGACACGCGAAAAGCCGCCCCCGTCTGCGGCGGGGGACGCAGACGGGGGCGACTTTCGTTACGCTAGTGGACGCGGGCCGGTGGGAAGTACCGGCCCGCACCATTTGTCCGGCCGAGGATCAGGGCGTGAACGCCTTGAAGTCGTCGATACGTCCGGGAGGGCCACCGCCACCGGAGACGAGCTCGTCGTTCTGGATCGTCGCGCCCACCCACCGCCGCGAGAACGGGATCACCGAATCGGCGACCGTGCCCTGCAGCACGACCGCGCCGTTGACCCGAGCGGTGTAGAGGTTGCCTTCGGCGCGCAGCGTGACGACCGCGCCCTCTGGGAACTTGGTGGTGTTGACGTACTGCGCGACACCGGTCACCGGGACGAACCCGTTGGGGGCGTCGTAGTCCTCGTAGTACAGCGCCATGATCGACTTCGTCCACGAGAACTGGACACCGAACTGCGCGCCCGGATTGGTGACCGGATCCTGGAACGGATCAGCCCGGACGACGAGTCCGCACGCCGAGTGTTCTGGGTCGCGCCCGTCCCACCGGACAACGCCCTCGACCTGCTGCGTGTCGTGCGGCATCGGCTCGTGCCACCACGCATACGACAGCGGCACCGACGGGGTGTTGGTCCCGTCGAGGCGGCCGTTTGCCCGAACGAGCGTGCCGCCACCGGTGGTGATCCAGTTGGAGTCGAGCGGACCATCGCCGTCGAAACCGTCCGATGCGCGCAGGACCATCGGTGCGACGTACTTGTCGTAGACGGCGAAGTTGTCCAGGCTCGGCCCATAGGTCGTGCCAAGGAAGTTCCGCACCGACACGAGATAGACGCCACCATGCCGATAGTCCGGGCCAACTTTCGTAACACCGGCGGTGTCCGTCCATGAGGCGACAACGGACTCGACACCCGCACGGCGACGTTTCGCCGTGTACTCGTTGCCGACAGCCTCCAGGATCATCGTGTCGCCCGCGACATACGCGTTTGTCGGCACGGCAACCTGGCGCGTGAAGGCGCCGTTCACGACCGAATAGATGCCCGCAGTCGCCGCAGTTCCCGCCGCGTTCAAGACGACAAAATTGTCTGCCGCCAGATCGCTACGCGCCACGACACCCACGTAGTAACCCGACGCGGGGGTGGTGACCACGACGGCCTCTACTGCCATGTCGTTCGTCGCGACCGGCTCGGTATAGATGAGCGAGTGCTGGCACTGCGCATTGATGCCGGACGTTGCCGTCGGAGTGCCGGCGCGCACCGCGTTAGCGGCGATCGTCGCCGGAGCCGTGCCTGTCCACAGGCGATCGAACCACAATGCCCCGAGTGCGGTGCGGTTGAAGTCGTCCCGGTAGTCACGCCGGGACGAGAACACCTGTTTCCACCGGCCGTCGTCCCAGATCCATCCGTTGCCGAGGGGAACGGACCCCAGCTGCATACGGCCGACCTTGGTGGATCCGAACTGCAGCATCAGCCCTCCGTCACGTAGAGGACACCCTCGACGCCCGTTGCGGGCAGCGAGGAGACCAGTTCGACGGTGACCGCGCCGATCGCCGTACGCGCTTCGGCCTCAGTGGCGGCGGTCAGCACGCTCCGGCCGATCGGTGAGGAGTCCGAGATGTTCACCGCGGTGTGCGTGTGCGACGCCTCGGCCGCCTCGATCACCTCCCGTGCGGCGGCAGGATCGGCGGCGAGCGCCAGGGCCTTGCCGATCTCCGAGGTCACCGCGTTCTGATCGCCGGTGATCCAGTGGTTGATGATCTGCTTGAGGTAGTCCGGGCGCATCGCCCGCGAAGACGTGCCGGTCCCGGAGATGCCTTCAGCCAGGGACATCGCCGAATACGGCGCGTTGAGGGTGACCCAGCCGCCCCAGGTGGTGTTGTACTTGACCCGCCCGTAGATCGACGCCGTGGAGGTCGTCGTAGCGAAGAACAGGGTCGTCGCCGCCTGCCCCGCAGTGGGGGAGTTGACCACGAACACGTTCCACCACAGCGCCGAGGTCGACGGGCCACCGGTGACGTAGCCGGTCCCCGTGCGCACCCTGTAGTTGCCGGGCACCGAGAAGTCGAGGGTGGTGAAGTCCCCGGTCTCGTACACCGCCACCACATCCCCCAGAGCCTTCCGAGGGGCTGCATCGAGCGCGGTTTGCAGATCGGCGACCTGATCGAGCGTGTGCGTGTGGGAGAGCCCAGACTTGTCATCCAGGGCGGTCTGCAGACCGGTGACCTCCCCGATCGTGTGCGAGTGCACCTTGTCGGCCTTGCCGCCGATCTGCGTGGAGACGGTGGTGGCGAAGTTCGGATCGTTGCCGAGCGCGGTTGCCAGCTCGTTGAGCGTGTCGAGCGTGTCCGGGGCGGACCCGACGATCTCCGCGACCTTGGTGTCCACATAGTCCTTGTGGGCCAGGTGAGCGGCGGCGGTCGGCGCCGGGGAGCTGATGGGCCCGTAAATCTGGCCACCGCCGCGGGGAAGGAACGGGCCCGACCCCATCTCCGAGGCGTAGTTGATCAGCATGAGCTGACCGATGCGGAACGAACTACCCGCGAAGTCCCGGAAGGTGTACCGCAAGCCGTTGATGCCCTGGTTGGAGTTGCCCGGGACCGGCACGAGCATGTCGCCCTGGACGTTGTTGGCGGTTTCCCAGCACACGAACCATTGGCCGGTCACCGCGTTGCGGGCCTCGATCTTGAGATACCTCGACCGCCAGGACTCCATCATCGCGACACCGACCTTGGTGCCGTAGGTGAAGACCTTGTAGGTGTCGATCTCGACGACGTACTCGGTGGTGGTGATCGGCAGGCTGCGGGCCGTGGAGGTCGGCTCGAAGCAGATGTCCAGGCTCGTCGCCGACAGAACCCCGTCCGCGTACAGCCTGGTCGCGCCACCACGCAGGTTGTTGTAGGCGATGTCGTTCATGAAGTACGGAATCGTCACGGCCCGGCTCGACTCCGACGACATGTGCAGGAAGGCGTTCCAAATCGCGCCGCGCGAGAGCTCGGCGCGGTTCGCCAGATCCGGCACAGTGGGGGCATCGGAGGTGCCGCCGAGATCCCCGGCGAGCTTGATGCCGCCCTTGACCGTCGGCGACGCATTGGGGATGCCGTCGGTGACCACCGACGCCGCGTCGATCGCCGACTGCGCCGCCGCTGCCGCCGACGCGGCTGCCTCCGACGCCTTCGTCGTCGCCGTCGTCGCCGACCCGGCTGCGGTGGTCGCCGACGACGCTGCCTCTCCGGCGCGGGTCGCGGCCGCCGACGCGGAGCCTGCAGCGGCGGTCGACGCGCCCTCGGCTGCCGTCGCCGCTGCCGCCGCGTCGCCCGCCTTCGTCGTGGCGGTCGTCGCGGCCGAGGCGGCGTCTGCAGCCTTCGTCGTGGCCGTCGACGCGGCCGTCGACGCCTCGTCGGCCTTCGTCGTCGCCGTCGATGCAGCAGTCGACGCGGTCGTCGCCCGAGCGTCGGCTGTCGCCGCCGACGCTGCTGCTTCGTCGGCCTTCGTCGACGCCGTCGACGCCGAACCTGCAGCTGAGGAGGCCGACGACGCCGCGTCGCTGGCTTTCGTCGTCGCCGTCGACGCTGCCGTCGCCGCCGTCGACGCCGAGCCTGCAGCGGCCGCTGCCGAGTCCGCCGCCTCTGCGGCCTTCGTCGACGCCGTCGACGCGGAGCCCGCTGCGGCGGTCGCCGAGTTCGACGCTGCCGTCGCGCGGGTGTCGGCCGTCGACGCCGCTGCGGCGGCCTCGCTCGCCTTCGTCGTCGCGGTCGTCGCCGCATCCGCCGCATCGGCGGCCATGGTCGCTGCGGTCGTCGCCGACGCGGCCGCGCCGGCCGCCGACGATGCTGCCGCCGACGCAGCCGACGACGACTCCTGCGCCGAGTTCGCCGCCGCCGTCGCCGACGCTGCTGCGTCGACCGCCGCCTGGGCGAGATCGCCGAGCGAGGGAATCTCGACCTCGATGTCGCCTTCGCGGGACATGACGAACAGCAGACCGTTGGGCAGCAGCTGCACATCGACGACCGAGCGGCCGGGAGGACCGACGACGGTCGGCACACCCGTCGACGGATCGGTGAGCACCCGCGCCGTCGCCAGGTTCGTCGGCTCGTAGTCGGGATCCTCGGGGTCGCCGTCGGGCAGATCGAACGAGAACTCGTCGGTGAGGGTTTCCGTGCCGACCTTGTAGGTGAACTGGGCGTGCCAGCGCCACACGCCGGGTTCGGAGGCGATCAGCCACACCCACGGGTCACCCCGATAGGTGAGATTGCCGTTGACCATCGACACCCGCACCGGGCGCGGCAACACCAGCTGGGCGGGGCTCGTTCCGTCGCCATGGTCGATGATGCGTTCAATGCGCGGGGTCAGGACACCGAAGCCGGTCACCGGCAGGGCGTCGGGGAGAACGTTGGCATCGGGACCGTCTGCGATGCCCGCGACCACGCGGAAGATGACCTTCCCGAAACGGGTCGAGCCGAGATTGGGCGCCGTCACGGCACCTCCTTATTCGTAGAAGCAGATGATGTGAATGCAGCCGTCAGCGCCCTTGCCGCCGGTGCCGTCGATACCACCGGCACCGCCGCCGCCGCCGGGCATACCGCCATGACCACCGGGACCGCGACCGCCACCGCCACCGCCACCGGAACCGCCGTAGAACTGGCCTTCTCCGGCATCGCGACCGGGAGCGGGGCGTGCCGCCGACGAGTTCGACGTCACCCAGGCGCCCGCCGGACCGCCGGGCAGGGTGCCCGAGCGGCCACCCTCACCGGCCTTGTTCGATGCCTTGTTCGAGAAAGCGTTCTGCCCACCGCCACCGCCACCGGCGGACCCGCCGACGTTGCCCTGTGTTCCGGGGCTACCGGCTCGTCCCGGGCCGCCACCGCTGCCGCCGGGGGAGTTGCCGGATCCGCCGGTGCCGTCCCCCTTGCCGCCACCGCCGACGAGCAGGTCACCGAAGGCGCTTTGGGTGCCGGAGGCGCCGAGGCGTGAGCCGTTGCCGCCGTTGACGGCGCCGGCACCGCCGACACCGATGGTGCAGTCGACGAAGTCGGGCATCTCGAGGTCGGTGAACGTCTTCTCGTCGCAGCCACCGCCACCACCACCGCCGCGGCCGTAGTGCGCGCCCCACAGGGCATCGAAGTGGCCGGTCGCGCCACCGGCACCGGCGCCAATGCAGATGACGTGGAACCGGTTGAATCCGACGGGCTTTTCCCAGCGCTGATCGGCGATCAGGGTGACGATCTCGGCGTTCTCGAGGTCGACATAGCCGCTGCGCTTCTCGAGCTCGGCGATCATCTCGCCGAACGGCGCCAGCGCCCGTTCCATGCGAGCGTCGACTTCGGCGCCGAGGGTGTCCTCGAAGTTCGCGGTGGTGATGAACTTGCCGAAGCCGTCCAAGATGCGGTCGGCGATCATCGTCAGCCCTCCTCAGCGAGGAGCTGTTCGAGTTCCCGACCGGCGTCGAAGATCGTCTGCTTGAGCTGCGCGATGCGGTCGGCCTTCGTATCCCGAGGCAGCCCCGAGAGGTGCTGGCCGAATCCCATCAGGGGGCGATCGCGGAGCTGGTCGAGGTTGTGGGTGGGGTTGCTCATACCGGCACCACCCACACGACGAGCTGCGCGCGGTCGGCGCGCGCCGACCACGGCTGGTTCATGCCTTCGACCTTCACGGCGGACAGGTAGACCGTCCGCTGCTGTTCGGTGGCGTTCGCCGGGATCACCGCGTGCGTGTCGCCGGTGTTGTCGGCGTCGATGGACTGCTCGAAGGTGGTCTCGAAGCGCACCGCATCGCGCACCATGCCGAGGCGGCCCTCGCCGTAGGCGACGAGCGTGCCGGTGACCGGATCGCCCAGGCGGCCTTCGATCGACACGCGGGTCGCTGCGCCCGAGGTGCACTGCACGTTGCCCTGGATCATCAGCCGGTGCGGGTAGTCCTGCGGCGGGATCGTCAGCGAGGCGACCTGGCCGCGGAGCGTGCCGTCGTTGGCCGGCACGTTGACCTCGCCGAAGGCGTTCGGGTTCAGCGTGTAGGGGCCACGGATGCGCTGCACGCGCAGGGGCTTGAGCTTGCCGCTGGACGGGTCGGCGGTGAGCATGTCGCCATCGACCGGAAGCTCGGAGTAGGACGACAGGTTGATGGTCGTATCGCCCGGGTCGCCCTTCTCGCCGCGCGGCTGCGGGATACCGATGTGGATGGACACCTCACCGGTTGCCTGGTCGCCGTTGACCTGGAAGACCGCTTCGGCGTCGTGATCGAGGATGGTCACGGTGCCGCCGGTGATGGTCACCGGCGGACCGACCGGGCCACGGATGACGAGGTCTTCGTAGACCTCCCAGTCGTAGCCGTTCCACCGGTACAGCGCGCGGGCCTCGCCGTCGCCGACGAACCAGGCCTTGCCTTCGTCGGCGTCGCCGAGGTGCTGGTACATCTCCTGCAGGCTCGCCGCGTCGGGGTAGGTGTCGTTCTGCAGCTGCCAGGGCATCGCCGGATCACCCTTGGGGCCGGGATCGCCGGGCGGGCCGGAGGGGATCGCCATGGCGCCTTCGGTGGGGGACATGACGAAGAAGGCCTGTTCGACCGGCACGCCGTCGTTCTCGGTGGGGATACGAACGAATTTGACCGTGGGCCGGAAGGTGCCGACGACGTCGTAGCCGAGGAACTGGCCGAGGGTGTTGACGGTGGTCAAATCTCCTCCTCGAGGGAAGTCGGGGTGGGGGGAACCGGAGGAGGCTGGTGGTGAGGGGCGTGCTCGCGCAGCGCCAGGACCAGCTCGTCGATGTGTCGGAGCAGGCCGCGGATCAGACGGATCGCGTCACGGAAGCGACCGCGTTCCTTCTCGGCTTCGGCCTTGAGCGTGCTCACCTCGCCGCGCAGCTCTGAGACCTCCGAACGCAGGCGAGAGACGATCTTGGCCTGCCACGCGGTGGCCGCCCCGATGATGGCGGCCACCGCGACGCCGAGCTGCTGGATCACCTCGGGGGTGAGCCACTGCAGCACGGCGATCAGACCTTGAAAGCGGGGGTCTTGCCCGCAGCGATACCGCTGCCGAGCAGCGCCGATGCGACCGCCAGCGCCGCGACCCACTGGGTGTCGGTGCCCCAGCCGATCGCGATGCCGATCGGCTGCATGGCCGCGCCGAAGCCGTAGAGGGCGCTGCGCCAGGCGTTGGTGGAGTGGATCAGGGCGAACAGCAGGTCGATGCAGGCGATCGCGGCACCGGCGATCAGCGCGGCGACGGTGTCGGTGGTGGCACCGAAGGCCACCAGCGCGGTCATCAGCACCGGGGTGATGCCGTGCAGGTAGCCGCGCAGATCGGGGGAGATGGCGTCGCGGATCTTGTCGAGAACGGTCATGGTGGGGCCTTCCAGTCGGTGGGTCATTCGGAGACCTGCGCAGTGGGCTTGGGCTTGGCGGTGGCCAGCTCGAAGCGTTTGGCGAGGTTGCGGACCTCGGTCAGCGCCTCGTGGGCGCGCGCATCGGCGTTGATCGCGAAACCGGCCATGGTGTCGATGGGCTTGTCGCCGCTGTCGCGGTACTTCGACCGCGACGGGTGACGCTGGGTGAGTTCGCGGTGGACCTCGCGCAGCATCCGGCGGTCCTCGTCGGTGAAAGCCACCTCGGTTCCCTTCTCGAGGATTGCGGCCCAGGTACGGGGGCCGATGAATCCGTCCGGCAGCAGGCCGGGGGTGGCGGCCTGGACCTGTTTGACGGCGTTGTGTGTGGCGGCGTCGTAGACGCGGCTGACCGGCACCCCGAGGCGTTCCTGCATCCGGGCCAGCCCGTCGATCCAGGACTTCGGCTCCCCGGCGCGACCGGAGATCGACTGCTCGGGGCCCTCGTACCAGCCGTAGAAGTAGTCGGCAGGCATCGGGAAGACGTTCGGATCGACCTCGCCGACGACCTTGCCGGGCAGGTAGAACCAGTCGTGGAACAGTGCGTTGTTCCAGTGCCGGGCGGTGCGGCCGACGATCTGCCCGCCCTCGCCGAAGGCCATGCCGCGCGACTCGATCGCGACGCCCTCGAGGGTGCAGGACATGTGACTGTTCGCCCCGCCGCCGGGGCCGTGCATCAGCCCGATCTTGAGCACCGCGTCGGCCGGCACCTGGTCGGGCGAGGTGCAGCGGATCGTGCCGAACGGGCCGATCGCCCCGGCGCCGCCGACATACCGGTAGGCCTCGGTGGACAGGCCGTGCCGCGACCACTTCATGTTCGGGCCGTTGAGCAGCGCGTCGAGGACGTGCGTGACGATGCCGGAGCAGTCGGTGGTGCGGTTGACGTCGGTTTTCGACCAGGTGCCGCCGTAGCCGTACGGTTTGCGGTCGCGGGCCCGGACGATGTTCCAGGCGTAGTCGACGTTCGCGCGCAGGATGGTCACTGCGCACCTCCTTCGGAGTTGAGCAGGGCCTCGGCCTGAGCGATGCGCTGTTGCAGCACGTCGACCAGGCCCTTGAGTTCGGCGAGCTGGTCGGGATCGACGTCGCCGAGGTCGGTGATCTGCGTGTTCGGGTCCTCGTCGGTGACCGGCACCCAGATGTCCTCGCCTTGCTCGGACTTGGCCGGTTTGATCACCGCCTTGTCCGGGTGCATCCGCATTCCGCGTTCGGCCCAGTGCCGAGCCACCGGCAGCGGCACCGGCATGTCCAGCTCGATGCGCTGGTCGTCCTTGGTGTAGAAACCCAGATGCGAGATGACCACGGCAATATCGCGAGTGGCCTGTTCGAGTTCGGCTTCGGTGTCCTCGTCGAATTGCGGGGTAAAACGGGGCGGCATCAGTCGAAACCTCCTGCAAGAGAGTGGATTTGGTAGAATGCAGGGGTCTCGAAACGAGAGGACCCCCGCGACGGGTGCAACCGTCCGGGGGCATGGCCGAACCTGGATGAGAGGTCCGACAATGCCCGATGTTACGTGTCTCGACGCTGAGCTGATCCCTGAGAAGTCCTGCCGGATGTGCGGCGAGGTGAAGCCTTTGACCGACTTCCACCGGAGGTCCAAGTCGAAGGACGGCAGGCAGAACAGATGCAAGCCCTGCGCAATCTCCACCGCGAAGGCGTCCGTGGACCGCAACCGCGAGACGGTGCGCGAGTACCAGAAGCGGTACGGCCAGGAGAAACGCGAGCAGCTTGCGGCGTACCGGAGCGCCTACTACCGCAAGAACCGCACCCAGCTCCTCGCTCGGTACAAGGAGAAGTACCGCGAGAACCGCGACGTCATCCGCGCCCGGACCATGGCCTACTACGAGAACAACCGGGAACGCCACGCCGAGAACGCCCGCCGGTGGCGCGCAGCCAATCCCGAACGGGAGAAGCTGCGCTACACCCGCGGCAACGCCCGTCGGCGTGCGTGGAAGGCGGCGAACCCGCACATCCCGTACACCCTCGAGCAGCTTCGCCAGCGCCTCGACTACTACGGGGGTCTGTGCTGGGTCTGCCGGTCCGTGGGCGTCGAGGTCGACCACGTGAAGCCGGTCTCGAAAGGCGGACCGGAAATGCTCGCCAACCTTCGCCCCATTTGCCCTCCCTGCAATAAGCGGAAAACCAACAAATGGCCATTCCGCCCTACTGATTGAGGAATACCGCGTTGACGAGCGCACCGATTCGCTTGAGTTTCCGGGCCATGCGTGCGGTGGGGTCTTCTTCGGCGGACGGATCACCGATCGACAATTTCGTGTCGACCCGCTCGGTGCGGGAGTCGGTCACCCGCGCAGCTTCGAGATACTGCAGGTAGAGCAGTCCGCCGGACTCGACAGCGATGGGCTGGCCGATGTCCATATGCAGCCCGAATTGGTACGGTGCCCGGTCGTCGATCTCGAATTCGTAGCTTTCGTAACCACGTGTGTCGTGGATGCCGGAAAGGCCGTTGATAATGCCGGACAGGGAATATGCGACGGCCCCGCCGGGGGCGTAATACTCGTAGAATCCGTACGGTCCGAGTTTCTGGACCCGCTGCGCGTCGTAATAGCGGTCGAATGCCAGGAAAACGTCGTCCAATATCCCGTTGAGGATGGTCGGGGCGATACCGGACAGGCCGACGAACGCGAGGATCGCCGAGAGCGCCGACTCGATCAGCAGGTTGATGCCCTTGTTCAGCCAGCCCGGACTTCGGCCGCCGACGATGACGTACTTGGCGATCGGGTGGTGGGCGGTGACCACGGATTTTCGGATGCCGGAGTGCTGGCCTTCCCAGAAGGTCACCCACGGCTCTTTGTAGTGCTGGCCGAAGAACCCGGGCTTTCTGTAGGCATCGGAGTCCGGTCCGTTGTACGGGCGGATGATTTTGGTGCCGTTCTGCCCGAACTCGACGATGCTGCGCTTGAGCCCGTCGGCCGCGGTGCCGGTCTCGCCGACGTAGCCGGACAGGTCGACCACGTCGAGGACGATGGTCGGGCGGGTCAGATCGAGACCTTCGATCGGCTCGTCCTCGCCCGGGATGAACAGCTTCGCGGTGAGCATCAGGCCCTCGTCCTTGAGGACGTCCTGGAACAAGGTCTCCGCGTCGACCATGCGGGCGGTCATCGCCGTCCACTTGCTGGTGTCGGTCAGGGGATTGGCGGGCTTGACCGCGACCGGCCACTGGGCGCGGTTGATCAGCGGGTCGTTCCACTGGACGGGGTTGTTCGGCTTCTCCGGGTCGGTGCCGGCGTAATAGCCAGGGGTGAACCCGGCGCCGATGCTCGAGACGAGCCCGCCGATCGAGATGTTGTTCAGGATCGACCACAGGGGGATCTGCAGGCGGAGCAGGTTCGCCACCAGGTAGCTCTTGATGCAGGTGATCGCCGGGCCGACCGTGATCATCGACTTCGGTATCTGGGCCTGCAGGGGCGCGAACGGCGAGGGCCAGCACAGGATCGACTGGATCCACGCCCATTCGTCGACGAGGGTGGCGACGTAGCGCAGCCCGTTGGTGTCCCAGATGCGCTGGCAGGTGTCGACCCGCCCGGACCAGCGGCGATCGTTGTAGTCGACGGTGATCGGGACGACTTCGTCCTTGCACCGCATCATCAGCGGCCCGAACTCCGAATCGCCCGGCAGGACGATCTCGCCGGTGCCGACGCGGTTGCGGGCGAACTCGATGGTGGCGGTGATGTAGTCGCCGCAGAATCCCTGCAGGTCGTAGTTCAGGTCCCAGACGCGGATGTCGAAGACGGGTTCTTCGACGGTGCGCTCGTCGGCGGCGACGAGGTCGTCCATGTAGGCCGCGGCGGCGCGCATCCACGCTTCGGTTTGGGGGAGTGCGGTGGTCTGCACGAGGGGTGCTCCTTGCTGGAAATACGGAACGACCCCCGCCCAGGGAGAGAGGCGGGGGTCGTTCCGTACGTGAAAGAGCGGCTACCGGAACCAGTCGTAACGCGGGGTCAGGACCGCGAGGATGCTGTTGGTTCGGTCGCCGCCGGTCATGGAGACGGCCAGTGAGGCCGTCTCACCGGCAGGGATGGGATTGCGGAAGCGGCGGCCGCGCATGTACGCCCACGGGTTGGTCCGCAGGTTCGACACGATGGTCGGCTTGCGGTTGTAGGTGTCGATGCGCCAGATTTCGCCGCGCTCGAGCTTCGGCAGCGGCATCATCGGGCCGCCGGGCCCGTCCTGGATCAGCGGGGTGCCGGGGCCGGTGATGACGAACCGGGGCCACGCTTCGACGTCGCCACGGTTGGGCAGGATCAACTTGCCCGTGCTGGCCCCACCCTTGTCGGTCCACAGGGCGTCTTCGACCGGCGCCTCGAAGAAGGGCCGTTCGGCGACCCACTGCATCGCGTACTGCTGGGAGCGCAGCAGCGTGGGGTCCTTGTTCCACTTCGGCATCGGCACGTCGCCGCGCCGGACCCGCAGCGCCAGCCACGGGCCGCCCGGTGACCAGGACAGCAGGTGTCCGGGCTTGTCGGCGCGGTGGGCGCGCAGCCACCGTTCGTTGATGCGGCGGAACTGGTGGACGCTGTCGGCGTGCACGTCGACCTCGAAGTCGACGGTGCGTTTGCCGACCGTGTTGCCGGTGTAGGTCGCCCCTTCCTGGCGGGCCCCCTCGGTGAAGATCAGCTCGCGGGGAGCGCCGAGCAGGCCCTTGGGGCCGGGCGAGAGGCGTACGCCTTCGGTCCCGGCCCCCCAGCCCGCGAGCCGCCAGTTGTAACCGGTCCAATCTCGATACACGAAAAACGTTCCGGGAGTTAACATTTCACCTCCCCATCGGTCTCATGTATCCACGGGAAGCCAACTCGGCCAACCGCGTGAGACGGGTCATCGCCTCGGGGACGTCCTGGGTGACCATCGTTCCGATCGAGATGCCCTGCAGCCCAAAGGGAGACAGCGACTCGTCGATGACCTCGGCCAGCGACTCACGACCCCAGCTCGCCCACCGCTCGCCGTAGGTCTTCGACCACTCGGCCATGCGCTCTTCCTGCGGCCGCTTGTCGAAGGTGATGCCGGTGATCTCGCGCAGGCCCTTCTCGAACTCGGACTCCTCGGAACCGGCACCCTGGCCGTACTGCTCGAAGGTCTCCCGAGCCTCGGGAGCCATATTCGCGAGCATGTCCTCCTCGGACGTCGTCCCATCCGGCTGGTGCTGGAACTGCCGGATGCCGTCGACGCTGCTCGCGCCAGCAGCCCCGGCTGCGCCGGATCCGCCGGTGAGCACCGGGGATTCGTACCGAGTACCGGAGTCCTGCGGGAACTCGTACGCCCCCGCGAGGTCCTGCGGCGCGAACAACCCCGGCTCCTTCGGACCCAGGAACGATCCGGCCAGCTTCGAGATGAAGTCCGGTCGCCCGATCAGCGCGACGAACTCCTCGATCAGCTTCCACTCATCGCTGGTCAGCACGTACTCGGGCTGGCCAGTGGTGTTCAGTGCCATCGCGTCGTCCGGCAGCACACCACCGGCGTCGTACCCCATCGTCTTCGGCCAGATATTGCGGATGTGGCCGTATTCGGCGTCCGCATACCGGATACCGGCGACGATGTTGGCGAGCGGGTCGTACGGGTCGTCCGGCAACGCGGGGTCCCGGTGCGCCTGGAACGTCGGGTCGATCGTCTGGATCAGACCCTTCGACGGCGTGCCGGCCTGCGCGTTCGAGTCCCACAGGTTGATCGCCCGAGGGTCGCCGGAGGACTCGATCTCGATCTGCTTGAGCACGATGTCGGCATCCGACGGATCGTGCCCGGTGCGTTCGAGCGCCTCGAGCACCACCGAGCGCCACTGCTCCGCTCCGGCGCCGACCTCGAACGTTCCCGCCGACGCGGCGTCGCGTTCACTGGCACGGCCCCGCATCATCTCGAGCGACTTGTCGAGCAGCGTGTCGAACGCTGCCCGCGGGATCCGGCCGAACTCACCGACCCCGGGGAACGGGTCCGGGATGGTGTTGCCCAGTGCCCGCATCGGCCTCTCGAACAGCGACGCCACGGCGCTACCCAGCAGGTTGCGCGCCGACCGTGCCGCCCCCGAGATCACCGATCCGAGCTTGTCGAGCAGCGAAGGATCGACGTCACCGACCGGGGCGTCCATTGCCCAGTGCACGTGATCGGAGTGGCCTCCGATCGCACTGGTCGGGCGTCCCTCGTCGATGTTCGGCCCCGGATCCCAGAACAGTTCGAGCGAGTCCGGGAAGGCTGTCGCGATCCAGTCCGCGTATCCCTGCTTGTTCGGGCCGTCGAGGTCGATGGCCTTTCCGCCCATGTGGAAGTCGAAGCCGGAGCCGACGTCCTGGGTGCGGGTCGCCGAGGTCAGGAAGACATCCGGGAATGCTTCGCGGATCTTGTCCCACATCGACTGCTGGACCACCGTGGTGATCTGCACGCCGTCCATGACGATGCCACCGTCGGCGTACGCACCGAGGAACTTGCGCACCCCGTCGACGCCACCGGAGCGGGCCGCCTGGTTCGCGGCGTCCACATAGTCGGGGCCGACCGCCCGCGTCCACTCGGGACGCATGATCGCCTCGCCACCACCGACCGCGATGAACCGGTCGTCGATGCCCGGGCTGTAGCCGGACATCACGCCGTGGACACCACCGTCGGCGTACGCCTTGACCTTGCGGCCACCGCTGCCCTTGGCGGCGGAAGAGCCGATCCCGGCGATGGGTTCGAGCGTCTCGAGCCCGATCTTGCTGGCGATCGCGTTCCAGAACGAGACGATCCCGTTGTTGTAGACGGTGTCGATCACCCAGTCGACGACGGAGCCGAGCTTGTCCTTGAGGCCTTCCCAGACCTCGCCGATCTTGCCGACAATGGTGCCGAACTTCTCGTGGAGGGTGTCGAGCCCGGACGACAATCCGGGGAACTGCTCCTCGACGATCCTCCCGACGCCTTCGCCGATCTTCGACGGCAGCTCACCCCAGGAGGTGACCGCGCCGTTGGTGATCTTGGCGAGGAAGTCGTCGGCCAGGCCGCCCAGTCCTTCGGTGCGCAGGGTGTTCCAGGCGGGCATGATGTGCTCGTTCCAGCCCGAGACGACCCCGTCGCGCAGCCCGGTCCACGCGGTGGAGGCCTTGTCGCCGATGTAATCGGTGAACGCGCCTCCGAGTTCGACGACCTTGTCCTTGGCGGTGTCGAGAGCGGGGAACAGCGTCGTGTCCCACGTCTGGACCAGCCCGTCCCAGCTCAGGCCGTTGTGCTCGAGGTTCGTGCCGGTGTTGAGCTGGCTTTCCAGCTGCCCTTCCAGGCCGCCGGAGACCGGCCCCGGACCGCCGGAGAACAGTCCCGGATCGCCCGGAATCTCGCCGGGTCCGAGCATCCCGGCGCCGCCACGCGAGCGGCCCCGGCCACCGGCACCACGGGCCTCGAGATACGCGGTCTGCTCGGCCGGGGACAGCGCGTTGAACTGCTCGTCGGTCAGCTCCTGCGCGATGACGTTGCGTTCGGGGTACTTGAGGTTGGCCGTGCCGGGACGTTCGGTGCCGTCCCTGTTGATCAGCGGCCGACCGTCCTCGAGACGCCGCCGGTTCTCCTCCTGCCAGTTCCAGGCATCGCGGTTGAAGCCGAAGCCCGAACCCCATGCCCGCTTCCAGGAGCCGAGCCAGCCGCCGCCCTCGAAGTCGTCGACGCCGGTGAGGTCCTGCTTGTTGTTGTCCGCACCGCGCCCGGGATGGTTCCCGGAACCGACGAAGACGTCGGCGATGCGGTCCTGCAACGAGCCCTCCACCACGGGAGTGCCCCAGCTCGAATGGTCGAGCAATTCGCCGTGCCGGTTGTAGATCCGGCCGTCCTCACCGTCGTAGACCGCGGTGCCCTCACGCTTGCGCAGCGTGCCGCGCGCATCGCCCTGCGGGGTGTTGATCGTCGGCGGCAGCTGGAACGGATCGTCGGTCTTCGGCATGTCACCGGTGATCGGCCCGAGCGCCGTCTCCCACCCGGACGGGCTCGGCTCGGTCTGCTCGAACGTGCCGTCGTCGTTGACCTTGACCTGCTCGCGCTTGGCGGTGACCGGCTTGCCGTTCTCGTCGAGGACGGGGTTGCCGTTCTCGTCGATGATCGGCACGTCCACCGTTTCGGTGGCCGGCGCGGGCTGCGGATCGGGTAGGAACGGTTTGGCGAGGTCGGCGGCGATCTCGATGCTCTTGACGATCGCCTCGACGATGGTCTTGACGTCGGAGAAGAACGCCTTGATCTGGGCCTGGCCCTCGGGTGAGCCGAACACCTCGGCCCAGTGGTCGGTGGCCTTCTCGATGCTGTCGAGCCAGGAGTCGCCGACGTCGTCGCTGCCGTCGAACAGGCTCATGGCCATCGACGAGATGTTCCTGACGATGTTCCACAGCTGGACGAAGGTGTCGATCGCGTTCTGCATGAAGTCGTGCAGCTGCGACTGGCCCGTCGTCTCGTTGATGGTGGTGGCCATCCGGTGGATGGTGTCGGCGAAGTTGCCGGTCCCTTCCTCGAACTCCGCGGTGATTCCGGGCAGGAAATCGGAGCCGACCAGGGTCAGGTCGTACATGGCCTTGGCGATGTTGCCGAAGCCGTCGAGCAGGGGACCGAGGGCGGTGGTGACGTTGTCGAAGATCGTGGTGATCCCGGCCTGCTGCTCGGGCAGCATCAGCCATTCCATCGCCGACTGCAGCTTGGTGTTGAGCACGTCGGCCAGCCCCGTGAGGCTGGTCGTCATCATCGGCAGGTAGGTCTGCGCGAGGCTCTGCAGCTGCGGCCCGAGATTCTCGAACAGCGAGTCCTGCACCGCCAGGCGCAGGGTCTTCCACTCGTCCCCGAGTTCGCGGGTCATCTCCACGAACTGGCGGGCGTTCGGCGACAGGTTCTCGAGAGCCTGCTGGTACTCGTCGAGTGACGACGCCGTCTCGGACTGGGCCTTGGCCAGCGCGTCGTAGGCGTCGGCGATCTGGCGGGCGGCCTGCTCGTTGGCGCGGGCGACGTCCCGGTGGGTGCGGTCGAGGTTCTTCTCGGCCTCGATGACTCGCTCGTCGGCCTCGACGATCCGGTCCTTGGCGGCGACGACCTGCTCCGAGCCTTCGACCCCGAGCCGGTTGGCCTCCTCGGTTTCCTTGCGCAGATCACCGTTGCGTTCGCGCACCTCGGCGAGCCGCTGGACGGCCTGGTCGTAGTCGATCTTGGCCGCGCGCCGGTCCAGATCGGCGTCCGGGCCCTTGAAGTCGTTGCGCTGCAGTCGGCGGCGGGCCCGGTCGACGGCGAGCATCGCCGATTCCTCGTCGATCGCGGAGCCCTTGAGCGCGAGGTTGAGGTCTTCGATCCGCTCGACGGCGTCCTCACGGGCCCGGGTCAGATCCTCCTGGGCCTGCTTCGACGCCTTCTGCGCGTTCTGGACGTTCTTCTCGGCCTGCTCGATCGACTCGGCGCCCTGCTCGGCGGTGCGTGAGGCGTTCTCGTAGGCGTCGGCAACGGACTGCTGCGCGTTCTCGACCGCCTCGGCGGTGGCCTTCTGCTCCTTCTCGGCGTTCTTCGCGGCCTCCGCGCCCTTGGTGAAGGCGTCGGTCACCCCGGACATGCCGATGGCGATGGTGCCGATCGTCGTCGCTGCGGCGGTAGCCATCGCCGGGAGCAGAGAGATGACCCCGGCAGCCTGGACCACCTGCCCGATCAGGGGCACGAGCGAGACCGCGGCCAGCCCCATCAGGGCGGTCTTGGCCAGCCCGATCACCGACCCGAACTGCCCGAACAGGCCGATGAGCAGGTTCAGGGGGTTGATGTTCGGGAAGCTGGGCATGGCCGCGATCTGCGCCGCGATCATGGCGAGCATGGCCTGCATCGCCGCCAGCGAGGCCATCGCCGCACCGGTGTCGAGGTTGAAATTGACCCGGATCGGATGCTCGGCCCACATGCGGAACATCTGCACCTCGGCCATGGCCTGGGAGGTGTCGACCCGCAGTTTGACGTCGATGGTGCGTTCGGCCATGCCGAGCAGCCCGTTGAGCGAGGACAGCTCCCCGGCCGCACCCCCGACGTCGAGGTTCAGTCGCATGTCGAGGGTTCGGCCGGCGAACTGGCGCAGCGAGGCGAGCTGGACGACCGCGTCGGTGGTGTCCAGGCTCAGGTCCATGTCGATCGTGCGATCGCGGACGAACTCGTCGAGCGTGGCCTCGGCGACGGTGGTGTCGACGTCGACCGTGGCGGTGATCGTCTTGTCCGAGGTGCCCAGCAGCGAGTTCAGGGAGGCGAGGTCACCGGCCGCGCCCCCGAGGTCGAGATCGAGTTTGATCTCCAGGGGCCGGTCGGCGAGCTGCCGGAAGGCGGTCAGCTGGGCGGTCGCGGCGCTGGTGTCGAGCCGGGTGCCGAGCTTGATGGTGCGATCGAGGCTTTCGATCTGGGTGGTCAGCTGCGAGCGCAGCAGATCAGTGTCGAGCTGGGCCTCGATTTTGATCGGGGGCAGACGCATGGTGCGCATCTGCGTTTCGAGCCGGGACCGGAACCGGTGGATGTTCTCCGGTTCGATCGGGATCTGCAGCGGCTTGTTGAACGCCTCGAGGCGGGCCTCGACTTGCTGGAAGAACGTGCCCCAGTGCGGCGAGATGGTGAGCCGAGCAGAACCGGCGTTGTAGGAGTCGGACATCGGTCCTCAGCCCCCCTTCACGCCCAATCGGGCAAGGATGTTGTTGACGTAGGCCTGGTCCCGTTCCCGTTCGAGTTGCTGCAGTGCAGTGACCGGACGCGGCAGAGGCCGCGGCGGAGGGGTGTTGTTGCCGTTGACACGGCGCAGAGTGACGTCGAGGCTGCGGATCGCCTCGAGCGTGGCCATCTGCAGGTAGACCGACTGGGAGTAACCGAGCGGTGTCGGCGGTAGCGGCTCGGCCTGGTCCTCTTCGGACCCGATTTCCGGGAGTCTGGCCTTGGCCAGCTCGACGTCCATCGCCCGAGCCGCCGCATAGTGCGACTCGGGCGGGAGACGATTGACGAACCGGATCAGCTGAGGCCAGGGTCGGCGGCCACGGAAGTAGTCGAGAAGATCGACGCCCAGTCGCTCTTGGAGGTCGTATTCGATCTCGTAACCGAACCGGTCGATCAGGGCTACGAGACCGTGGATCCCCCCGGGACATCAGCGGCCCCGTTCGAGCCCGCGGCGGGCTTGGGGTTGAAGTGGGCCTGCACGTCCTGCATGAAGCGGTGTGCGACGTTCATGTGCTTGTTGCACAGCAGCTCGGTCCACACCCGCTCGAAGGCATCACCGCAGATCGCCTTGAGCACCGGCAGGAATCGCTGCGGGGTCAGGCGGCCGCCGGAGGCGTACAGCTCGGCGATGGCCACGATGCGGCCCGACTCGACGGGCTCGGTGATGACGATCGGCGGGTCGAACTCCTTGAGGACGTACGGCTCGGCGGGCACGTAGCCCTCCATCGCCTCACGTTCGAGCTGCGCGAAATGGCCCAGCTCCTCGGTGTCGACGACCTTCTCGGCCTCGGCGTCGATGGTGGGCTTGATCAGCGGGTTGTTCTTCGACACGGGTTCTCTCCCTGGGGTCTGTTCGTACGGATCGGGGGTTACTTGCCGGACTTGGCGTCGTCGGCGGGCTTGGTCTCGGCCCGGACGGGGGTCGCCTTGGCGGCGGGCGCGGGGAGCTCGGCGTAGCCGGAGCCGCGCAGGTTGTGGTAGTCCCGCGCGCTCTGCGCGGTGACGATCCGGCCGGTGCTCACGTGCTTGAGCGGACGCGGAAAGGTGAGTTCGGAAGCCATCGGGTTCTCCTGGGGCACCCCGCGAAAGGAGTGGTCGGCCCGGGTGCGCGCCGCGCGGGGATCAGCGGCGCGCACCTGGCCGTGGCGCCCTTACGGGGTGCCGATGGTGAATCCGGCCTCTTCGACGAGCTGGGCCCAGCCGGGGCCGCCGAAGAACAGCCGCGAGCTGTAGCCGAGGACGTCGTCGACCTTCGCCTTGACCGTCATCGGGTAGGCGATGGCGGACTCGGGGTTCCAGTCCTGGGCGGCGACCTCGGCGATCGAGGCGCGCGGCAGGACGCGGCCGAAGTAGATTTCTTCGCCGGGCTTGCCGTCCACGGCGAGGAAGATCGTGCGGTAGTAGGTCGTCGACGGGTCGGTCGGCTCGGAGAACTGCACTTCCTTCGTCACCGGATCGGCGGTGATCGCCGACAGGTCGACGTTGTGGTACATCTCGAGGACCTTCTTGGACGACTGGATCGGCGTGAAGCCGACCGACAGCGTCCGCTTGATGATGTCCTCGCGGACCTCCTCGAGCACGCCCCAGGCCTCGACCGCGTTGGACTGGGTCTCGGGGGTGAACGTCGGGGGTGCGTCCTTGCTGATCAGGCCCACCGACTCGAAGCCGGTGAAGGCGACGAGGTCGGCGGCCGCGCCGGTAGTGAACGAGACCGGGATGGACGCGGACATCGGTGCAACGAGCACCGCGCCGCGGGTGGCCTTGCGAACCAGGTTGGCCTTGAAGTCCTGGATGGTGGCGATCGACGCCATGGGCACTCCTTGGAAACGGAAAACGGCCCTCCCTGGTGGGAGAGCCGTTTGGGGGGACGGTGGCGGGGCTGTTCAGAGGGGCCGGAAGGTCAGGCCGTAGGAGGCGAGCACCGCCCGGTTCTGCGGGTCGATGTCGGGCACCCGTTTGATGCCGGTGACCTCGCGGGCGTGGTCGATCAGCACCCCGCCGGGGGCGGTGCCGGCCGAATTGAGCACCCGCCTGCGCACCTGGCCGGAGATCTGCATGGACTCGCGGCGGGTGTGGGAGAACACCTCGACGTCGATCACGGGGCGGTCGTTGAACCCGTCGTTGCCGCCACCGACCCGGTTGATCAGCAGGATCGGCAGCTTGGACAGGTCGAACTTGCCGTCCTCGCCGACCGGCACGGAGGTGCAGGTATGGCCCAGATCGGCGAGCAGATCGCACATGACCTGCTCGGCGTCGGGCCATTCGAGGTCGCCGTAGCTCACATCGCCTCCAACATCTCGGCGCCGTCGCGCATGACGCGCTCGGCGGCGTTGTAGCGGGTTCCGTGCTCGCGGAACCGGGCGTAATGCCCGAAGGCGTAGGTGACCGACACGAGGTTTCCGTCCTCGTCGTGGCCGGTGTAGGCCACGACCGAGCGCGAGTTGAAGCCGGTGCGTTTGCGGGAGTTCGCGGTCCAGTAGTTCGCGAGCTGGGTCGCTTTGCCCTGCAGCGCCTCGCGTAGGTCCTCGCCGTCGCTCATCAGCCGGTCGAGGTCGTTGCCCGCGGCGTCGTACTCCACGGTCAGACCACTTCCTCGAGGGTGAAGCGCAGTCCGGGGGTCCAGCCGGTGAACGGATTGCGTGGCACCATCGGGTCGCCGCTGATGTTGACGATCCGGCCGTTGGGCAGCTCGATCCGGTCACGTCCACGCACGTCGTCGTCGGTGTTGGTGCTGGTCACCGACACGCGGTTGGTGCGGCGTTCGCCGTCCTCGACGTTGCGTCCGGCCCAGCTCTTGCCGATTGCGCAGGGCCCGATCTGGTGCGAGCGCAGGTACCCGTCGACGATGTCGACGTTCGGCCGGAGCGGGTCGGGCAGGACCGGGTCGCCGTGCTGGTCGAACTCGACCGCCCGGAACACCCACAGCATCGACCCGGCGGGAAAGTGCAGGCCTTCGCTCATGTCAGCCCCGGGGTGCGGGAGCCGAGGCCGTTGAGCTTGAGGATCGTGCGAGCGGGCTCGCACAGCTCACCGGTCGCCTTCTTGATGTCCTCGGCGGTGGGCAGGTTGGTGTAGGACACCGAGCCGCCGTCGACGGACTGGGAGGACACCTGCGGGGCCTGGCCGAGGTTGCCGCCGAGCGGATTGATCTTCGCGGCCTTCCAGAACGCGACCTGCTGGCAGGTCGCGTCCCGGAAAGCGTTGCGCACTGTCACTGCGGTAGGGAGCCGATTGGCGTCCGCTTCGTACCGGTCGAACCGGGTTTCCTTGTTGACGATCAGGCTCGCCTGCAGCAGTTGCATGTGCGCGTCGTCGGGAATGCTCCCGAGCCACGGGACCAGATCGGCGGGTTCGGCGTAGATGGGGATGTCCATGCGCTGACCTGCCTTTCCGGTTACTCGTCGGCGACGAACCAGCCGCGGATCGTGTCGATCTTCTTGCCCTTGAGCTGGGCGTCGGTCTTGCCCTGGGCCTTGGCGTAGGCGACCCATTCGTCGCGGTCGGCGTCGGCGGCGGGCATCTCGAGCTGCGCGGTGAGAGCGACCAGGGAGACGGCAGCCTCGTCATTGGCGGCCTCGAGCTCGGCCTGGGCGGCCTTCGCGGCCTCAGTGGCGGCGGAGACCGCGGTCTTGGCCTCGTCGGGGGTGCTCGACCCCTCCTCGATGCGTTCCCAGCGGGCCAGACCGGACAGGTACGACGGATCGTCGTGCAGTGTCACGGTCTGGCCGCTGTTCCGGTTACGGAAGGTGGGCATCAGGCTGCGTCGTCGCCCTTGAGCAGGACCGCGCGGTTCGGGTCGATCGTCTTGACACCGAAGAGGGTGTCGAGCGAGACGATCGCCTTCTTGAACTTGATGTCGTAGTCCATGGCGATGCGGATCGACAGGCCCTTGTAGGACACGACCTGCGCGTTCGCGCCCGGGGGCACCGCGAGGGCGGCGGAGGCGAAGCAGAAGGCGTTCGGGTGGAACGCCACGCCGACCTCGGTCGTGGGCTGGCCGGCGGCCGGGGTGGCGGCGGGCTGGCCGACGTTCTGTGTGCGGTAGACGTCGAAGCCGAACAGGTCGTTGCCGACCGAGCCGCGACGCAGCGCCTCGGTGCTGCCGGACTTGTCGGCGTACTTGACGACGTCCGAGTTGAGCCAGTGCGCCTTGAAGGTGGGGCCGATGACCGCGCGACGCTGGCTCTCGGGGACGTTCTTGATGTCGAGCAGGCGACCGGCCTCGATCAGCGACTCGGGGCGCTTCCACTCGAAACCGGTCTGAGTCGACAGACCGGCCTCCTGGGTCACGTCGTTGCGCAGCGACAAGATGGTGCGGTCGATGAGCTGCGAGAGGCCTTCGAGGGCGGGGGTGAGCAGCTGCTCGTCGAAGTCCGCGATGTCGAGGGTCAGCTCCTTGCTGGTGACCTCGAACGAGACGTCGCCGATCGTGTCGAGCACGACCGGGATGCTGCCCTCGTTCGCCGTCTGGATATCGATACCCGTGGCCGGGTTGAAGACCTTGCCCTCGAACGTCGCGGGCTTGCGGATGTTGATGGTGTCACCGACGGTGTCCGCCTGGAAATCGTTGGAGATGTCGCGGTAGACCAGCGGCAGCATCACCGTGGTCTCGTACAGCGTGGCCAGTGCCTGGCGGGCGATGACATCGGGGGTGAGGAATGCGTTGGGCACGAGGGCTCCTTATTTAGTTGTAAACGGTTGGGGGAGAACAGAACTCACCCCGGATGGGGTCAGCGGTTGCGGCTGCGCCGCTCGGAGCGGAGCTTGCGGAGCGCGTCGATGTCGGAGGCCTCGGGGCCTCCGGCGTTCGGGTCTCCGTTGCCGCCGGCGCCGTCACCGCTGCTGCGCGGGGGCGCGGCAGTGGCCTTGCGCAGGCGGGGATTTGCCTCGACAGCACGGTCGATGGCCGCGCCGATCAGCTCGTCCGCGTCGGCCGCGTTCGGGTCGATGTCGCGGATCGAGTTCAGGAACGAGCGCGAGTCGAGAAGTTCGCGCGGATCGGCCTCACCGGCCAGGCGGAAGATCGCCAGTTCACGGTCGCGTTCGAGCGCGCGCTGCTCGGCGGCCTGTGCTCGTTTTTCGGCCTCGCTCGCCTTGGAGGTGGCCTGCTCGACGAGCTGAACCGGGTCCGGCTCTTCCTCCTGGGGGAGGTTGATGCCGAATGCCTGACTGACGGTCTTGCCGAACTCGGCCTTGAACTCGTTCAGGGCCTCTTCGCGGGCCTGCCGCGCTGCCTCGGCGGCAGCTTCGGCGATGGCCTCGGCGATCGCGTCCTTGTTCTCCTTGCGGAGGTTCTGGTTCTCGCGGCGCAGTCGGCGGGCCTCGGCGAGGGTGACGGGCTGATTGTCGTCGGCCTCGCCGCTCGGGGCACCGGGCTGGACCTGGGGTTCGGTGCCGGTGCCGGTGCCGGGCTCGGTGCCGGTGCCGGGCTGGACCTCGGTCGAAGTGCCGGTGACCTTGTCGTCGGTGCTGTCCTTGGGCATGGGGGTTCCCTTCTGCCGCGCCTGGCGGCCATGTGGGTTGTGGGGTAGACACCAGACAGCGCCGGGCTGTCGATGCCGGGTGAAGGAGCCCGTACGCCAGGTACGGGTGAATCACCTACCGGTCAGAAACCGGCGGTGACGGTGGGGACGGCAGGACTCGAACCTGCGACGACCGGCGTATGAAACCGGCGCTCTGCCACTGAGCTACGCACCCTCAGTAACGCCGAAGGCCCGCCACCCCAGCGGGGAAGCGGGCCTTCGACCTGCAACGTCTACCGTTTGCCGACGCGGGACTTCCATCCCTTCGGCGGCCACACCAGCGTCTCGGCGTACTCCGGGTCGGAGATCATCGCCAACTCGCGACGCTCGGCGTAGGTCTGCATCAAGTCCTCGTACATCTGCGCGGCGTCCTCGGCGGACCGCTCTTTGATCGGGAACACCCGGTCCCCGTCGTGCGAGAGCGGCTCGACCCGGTCGGCGAAGCGCAGCACCGAATAGCAGCCGGTGTAGCCGTCGACGACGAACACCCCGGGATACAGCTCGCACACCAGCCGGGGATAGGTGTCCCCGACGGTGATGTGGGTGGCTTCAACTTCCATCAAGGCACGTCTCCTTCGTGGGTGTGTTCGGCATTCACTCTGCCTCGGACTCCGCGCGGAGGCGTTCGTACTCGGCGCGGGTCATCCCATCCGGGACACTCGCCCCGAACGCACGCAGCGCCGCGAGCTCGTCCTCGCTGAACGCCGGGGCGTCGGGCGACTCGCGGTCCGGGACCACCGTGAACGGAATGTCCAGCTCCCGCAGTCGCGGCCCGTATCGGTCGGCGTCCGCATGGTCACGGAAGACCACCTGCTGCACCTCCGACAGCGACAGTCCCGAGTGGATCTGCGCCTCGACGTAGACCCGCTGGTAGAAGCCCTCGTCGTCATCGTCGTCGGTGCCCTCGGCCAGCCACGCGGCATAGTCCTCCGGGGTGCGATGCCCCAGACGGGCGGCCAGCGCCGGGTTGCCGGAGAACTCGCCCGGATCGTTGAGCGGTCCGGGGAAGATGCTCTCCGAGCCGGCCAACGAGTCCCCCACGTTGACGCTGGTACGGCGGTTGCGCACGTCGTCGTTGAGGATCAGCGCGATCCGGCCGTAGGTGTCGGCACCGGACGGGGCCCCACCGGGGTCGCGGATGTAGCCGTAGATCGGGGGATGCTCGTGCTCACCGAACCAGGCCGTCTCGATCCGGGCCCGGTCGTCGGGGGCGTGCGTACCGACACCGGTCAGCGCCCCGTCGTCACGCTGGGACAGCAACCGGCCCGCGTCGAGGATCGCCCCGAAGTTGCGGGACGGCACGTTCACCGCGACCTGACGGCCCTCGAGGAACTGCGCCAGGCCGTCGCGGGCCATTTCGATCGCCTCGTCGGCGTCGATGTCCTTGCGCTTGAGTGCCCGCTCGAGACTGCGCTGGTTCTCGTAGACCAGCTCGGCGCGGAACCGCTCACCGGACGCCTCGTCGAGGTCTCTGATGATGTCTTCGATCTCGGCGACCTCGTCGGCGTCCCCGGCGTCGATCGCCGCGCGCCGCTCCCGGTACAGCTCGGACTCCTCGCTGGGGGAGCCGAGATAGTCCGGCACATCGGTCTCCCCGATCGGCGAGCGATCCGGGGCCGGTTCGGGCCACTCGCGGGTGGCCTGCACGATCTGCCCGATGGTGTCCTGGACGTCGAACTCCTGGCGCGGGTTCTCCAGGTTCATGAAGAAGTAGTTGTCCATGCCGCCCTGGGGGCCGCCGGTCAGGGCCATCCCCTCGTCGTCGACCCGGAAGTTCAGGCTCGTGTGCGCGACCTTCTGCCCGGTGTCGTCGTGCATGTGCAGATTGGCCCAGACCGACTCGACCTCGTCGAAGTCGTTGCGCTCGAGCTGCACACTCTCGACGCGGACCTCGATGCCGGTGTCGTAGCGGCCTGCGATGTTCTCGGCCAGCGCCGCCCGGACCTCCTCGTCGCCGCGTTCGCCGTTGGAGGCGCTACGGATGTCTGCGGGGTCGGGCACCGTGCCTTTGGGCGGGCCGACCTCGGCCGCCGGGCTCGCCTCCGGGGCGATCACCCCGTCGGACTTGTCGAGCAGTTCGTCGAGCGCGTCCTCGGGGTCCACGTCGTCGGTGCCGTCGTCCTCGTCGTCGTGGTCCTTCGGCGCCGCGGGGGCCTTGGGGTCGTCGGTGTCGAGCGTCCGGCGTCGCTCGTGCGCACTGGTGCGGCCCGAACCCCGGTGCAGCTCCCCGGTGCTCGGGTTGACCCGGATGATCGAGCCGATCGGCACGCCGTAGCGCTCGGCGCCCTCGGGGGTCCGTACGCGGCGATAGCGGGCACGAGGCATGGGCGTTCACTCCTCTACAGAGGGACGCCGATCTGCTCGCGGCGTCGGATTCGGGGAATGCCGGTCTCGTCGACCAGCTCGCGCACCTGCTTCTGCAGCGCGCGGATACGGGCATCGGCCGCTCGGCGGGCCGTGTCGTCGAGTGCCGCCTCTCGCACCCGTTTCTGGGCGCGGATACGGCGTTCGAGCCCGCGAAGTTTCTGGGTGGCCTTGTAGGCGGCCGGATCGACCGGCGGCGGCTCGGGCAGCGGCCCGTCCCCGGGCGTCCACAGCCGCAGTGCGTGACGGCAGTTCGGATGCTCGAAGCCGCGTGCGCGGGCCTCGGGCAGGGTGGCCACGACCGGTGCGGTGGTCGGGCGGCCGGTGATCGACAGCAGGCGGCCCTGGAACGGGGCGCACAGATCGGAGCAGTTCGCCACCGTCGTCACCCGCACGATGTCGTAGCCGTGCTCGACGCACAGCGCCGCGTAGGCGTCGTTGGCGGCGACCCGCGCGGCGGTGCGCGTGCACATCTCGACGTAGGAGACGACATTCCAGCGCCGCTTCGACTTGGTGCTGACGTAGCCGGTGATGCCCTGGGCGGCGGCCCGGTCGAGGACCTGCTGGGCCAGCCGCAGCCGACCGGCGGTGCCGCCGAGCCGCTGCGAGACGACCTCGCGCATCACCTGCCGGTAGATGCCGTCGGTCGAGGCCACCAACTGCGGATACATCGCCGACAGCGACGGCATCAGCCCGGCCGGGGCGTGCACGAGGGTCTGCGGTGGGGTGCGCGGGAACAGCGGCGCAGCCGAACGCAGGATCGCCGGGGGCAGATCGGCCTCGGCGGCGCGACGACCCTCGATCGCCGCCCGTGCCAGCGCCTCCCTCGCCGCACCGCGAGCCTGGCCCAGCAGCCGGTCGAGCACCGCACGGATCTGCGCGCGCCGGCCGAAGCTGCCCGGCACCGATCCCGGGGAGCGGGTTTCGGCGCGCACCCAGTCGGCGACCATCGCCAGAAGGGTGCGTTCGGCCCCGGCGTACAGGGCCCGCAGTGCCGCGACGATGCGTTCGAGCTGTTCGGGGGTGAGCACGAATCTCACCCCCGATCAGATCAGAACTGGTGGTTCTCCTCGTCCGGGTCCGGGGCCTGCTCGACGACGCCGAGCTGGGCCTTGCGTTCCTCGTCCTTCTTGATGCGGTCGAGCTCGTCGTTGACGTCGTCGCTCGACCAGTTCGGGTTCTGCTGACGCACCGCCTGCTCGAGGGAAAGCACCCCGGAGGTGTAGAGCGTCGAGATCGTCTGCGACATCTCGGTCGGAGACTGGTGCGCGCGCACCGGGAACCGCACCTCGGGCATCTCCCGCAGCCCCAGGCCGGTGCCGAAGATCGCCGCGTCCAGCTCGAAGCCGGTGCGGGCGAACGGCCGCAACTTGGCCTTGAAGGCGTTGATCTTGCGGTCGCGGGTGCGTTCGGACAGCCGGTCCTTGGAGTTGACCTCGGTCGCGGTCTGCTGCGACTGCACACCGACAGCCAGCGAGTTGTCGGCGAAGCTCGACGACGACAGGCCGGTGCCGCGCAGGATCACGTTGAGCAGTTCGGCGACGGTGTGGGCGTACTCGAGATAGCGGATCGCGAACTGGTTGGCCTGCACCGGGGCACCACCGGAGGCGGCCGAGCCCATGCCCGGGGCCATGGCGGTGAAGATCGACTGCTCGGAGTCCCAGTGCAGCCCACCGCCGGTGCCGCCGGATTGAAGCATGTCCTCGGCGACGAACAGGCGGGCCTTGCCCAGTTCGATGTCGCGCATCCACGCGCTGTAGGTCTCGTCGAGGGCGTCGAACACCGGCTCGAGACCCTCGAAGTCCGAGCGTCCGAGCTGGGACAGGCCCGGCTCGTTGCGCCAGCGCCGCGCCGCCCCGTTGGGCACATACGTCGCGGTCAGGCCCCGCACACCGGTGGGGATCGCGCCTTCCTCGTCGACCAGCGGCGCCGCCCACTCGGTGGACGGATGCTCGGTCAGCGGCAGCTTGCGGCCCAGACGGCTGCGGTCGCCCTGGTAGAGGCCGTGGATGATGCGGCCGGGTTCGTGCCGCTCGAGGTGCCGGTACAGCACCCCGTCGTCGTCGTGCACGATCTTCCAGAAGGTCACCGCGACGAGGGTGTCGTAGCGGAAGGTCGGGATCGCCGCGTCGGCCGCGACCGACCCGAGCCGCACCTTGTCGGCGATGTCCTTGTCCCACCACCAGCGCAGATACGAGCCGCCGAGCACCGACCCGAGTTCGGCGGACTCGGTCAGGCTCATCGTCGAGTCGTCCTCACCGAGGAGTTTCTGCAGCCGGTCCTGGGTCTTCTTCCGGTCGCCGATCGCGTCGTTCTCGCCGACGACGAACATCGGGCGCTGGGCGAACACGAGATCGCCCATGGTGCGGGCGACGTCGGCCGGCGCGGGCACGTGCAGTCGCCGCGAGTGCTGCTGGTTCGGTCGGCCCCAGAAGTAGCGGTCCCAGAACGCGCGCACCGCCCCGACCACCGAGACCTTCGGCCGGTTCTGCTCCTCGTAGATCGCCGCGAGCGCATCGACATCACCGATGTGCCAGGCGTTCCACGCGAACATCTCCTTCTGCGCTCGGTCGTACGGGCGAGGGGGCCATTCGGCCCCTTTGTCGGGAAGCATGGGCGCTCCTCTCAGGCCGGATAGCGGCCCGAGAGGAGGGCGACGCTATGAAGTTGTCAGGGAGGGCATCGACGAGCCTTTGCGAAGGTTGCAACCGGCGTGCGCCGGACGGAGGTTGTCGTTGCTGTGCTCGCCACCCCGAGCGAGCGGGACGACGTGGTCGAAGTGCAGGTCAGGCCACGAGTCGATGTCGCCACCGCACAGGTGGCAGACCATGCCGTGCTCGGCGAGGACGAGGGTGAAGTCGACCTTGCCGACCGTGGCGGCACGGATGCGTCCTCGGCGCTTGAGCCGCTGACGCTGGTAGTTCTCGCGGGCCTTGGCGGGGTTCTTACTGGCCCAACGGCGGAAGTTCTCTGCCGCCCGTTCGGCGTTGGCCTCACGCCAGCGGGCCGCGTTGGCGCGGTGCTGATCGGGGTTGGCCTCGCGCCAGCATTTGCTGCGGGCGCTCTCGACCTCGCGGTTCTCCCGCCAGCGGCGGACCTCGCGGTCCCGGACCTTCTCGGGATTGCGGAGCTTCCACTGCCGGGAGTCGGCGTTCTTGCGAGCTCGATTAGCGGCGTCGTAGTGGTACTGGCACAGGCCGGTGTAACGACGAGGGCGGTCGCAGTCATCGGTCGAGCACAGATCGCCCGTGGGGGACTTGGTTTGGATCGGGGCATCCATGTCCCGACCGTCGCGGGCGCGTTGATAGTGCGCCCGGCAGAACCCCTTCGCGAGTACCTTACGATCGCACCATTCCACCGCGCACGGCTTGAAAGATGTTGTCACACAGTGATTTTACCAGCTATACCGCTTTGCTCGGTCCGATGTTGATGTACTGCCGCCACCGGCGCTCGGTCGTCGTAATGACATAGCGCGCAGCGTCAAGACTGTGATCTGCGGTCTTGAGGACTTGGTCGTAACCCGCGTCCGTCGCCTCCGAATCCCACGAATACCCGGCTATCTCGGTGAGCAGCCCCTTGCAGCGGTCGGAGACCTTCAACTTGCCGCCGGAGAGCAGCATCGCCTGGGTGCGGATGCCGTAGAGCACGTCGTTCTCGGCGGCGTAGGTGTTCAGGCCGTCGGCGCGCAACTGCACCCGAAACGACGCCGCCGCCGGGTCGACGATGACCGGCGGCGGTGCGAGACGTTGGGGACGCCCGTGTTTGTCGGGCGGCAGGTGGTCGAGGGCGAGCCAGTCCCGCAGTCCCTTCGACAGCTGGGCGTCGGTCCAGCGCGTGGCATCGCTGCGCGGCTGGTAGCGCCACTCGTCGATCAGGTACAGCACGTTGTCGACGCCGAGGCCGAGCAGCAGCGCGGCGGTCGGGTTGGTGGTGCCGTAGTCGACTCCGACGCCGAACAGCTCGACCATCGGCGGCAGGTTCTCCCACTTGACGACGTGCTGGGAGGGCTCCCACATGTCGTAGACCGCGCCGTCGGCCGCGACCCAGTGCCCGAGGATGAACCGCCGGTACCACAGGCCCGTGTACTCACGCTTGATCGAGTTCTTGTAGTCCTCGCTCAGGGCGGGGTTGTCGTCGAGCGTGAAGTGCCACGAGCGCCAGTCGGGCAGCTCGTCGAGCCGGTCGAGGTACTTCTTCTTGAGCCAGTGCTCGGGGTTGTCCGGGTTGGTGGTGCCGAACAGCTTCGCCCCGGTCACGGACATGCGGCCGAGCAGCTGGTTGAAGAAGTCCTCGCGGATGACGGTGACCTCGTCGGCGTACGCCCCGGCCACGGTCAGACCACGCAGCGACTTCTCCGCCTTGGCGTCGGAGGCACCGAGCATGTAGACGCGCCGGCCGAGGATCGTCGCCGACGGCGCACCGGTCACGTACTTCACCGTGTCGGCGAACTCCCCGAAGATGTCGGGGTCCTGCATCGGCGCGATGACGTTGCGGGCGAGCGATTCACGGGTGCGGCCGACCATCACGAACTGCCCACCGGGGGGCGGATCCGCGAGGAACATCAGCCACCGCATCATCGACCCGAAGGTCTTCCCCGAGCGGATCGCGCCTTCCCACAGGTTGAAGCGGGCCTCGGCCTCGGCGATCGAGTACAGCTGCTTGCGTGAGAGCGGCAGCTCGGTGATGTCGGAAGTCACGACGGCGACTCCTCTCCTGCAGATGCGTTGGTGATGGGGTCGGCGACGTCGCCGTCGTTGGCGGCGAGCGACATGTCCGGCGCTTCGCCGCCGTTGGCGCGGTCCTCGGCGACAGCGGACTTGATGCCGCTGATGAGGTTTGCGAGCACCGACCGCTTGCCCTCGATGCCGGTGTCGGTGGACTCGGAGACCAGCTCCATGTGGCCCTTGAGCGCGATCTGCAGCGCGCCGTAGCCGTCGCGGGTGTCGCGCAGCGGGGGCAGCGGCAAGGTGACCGGGACCAGCGAGTCCGGGCCCTTTTCGTAGTAGTGGTGCGGGCTCCACAGCCGCTCGCGGATCTTCAGCGCGTCGTCGAGCAGCTGTTCGGCCAGGTCGATGCGTTTGGCCTTCATCTGCGCCACTCGGGCGGCGGTGGCCTCGACGGTCTGGGACTCGTCGAACGCGAGACCGAGCTTTTTGCACGCCGAGGTGATGGTCGCGGCGGCCCGGCCCAGGGTCTCGGCGATCTCGTTGCGGCCCTTGCCTTCGGAGTGCAGCTGCTTGATCTGCTCGAGTTCGTCGTCGGTCAGCTTCGGGCGGGCGGGGGCCTTGGGTGCTTTCTTCGCGCGAGTGCGCGCGGAGGTCGGGGTCGCCACGGGCGCCTACCTGCGGAACCGGTTCGCCCAGAACGCGATCTTGCGATCGGCGTTGTTGCGCACCATCTGGATCGGGTTCGGCACGGGCATCCCGGAGGCCGGGTCGATGATGAGCAGGCCGGCCTCGCTGATCACTTCGCTCGATTCGCGGAACTCGGCGAGGGTTTCGCAGTAGGCGGCGAACTCGTCGACGTCGGTGGCGGAGAGCTGATAGAAGGGGGCCAGCCGCTCCCACGCTTCCTTGGCGTATTCGGAGAGCCATTCCGGCGGCTCGATCCGGGCCTCGTCGGTGGTCGGGGCCGTGGGGGCGCTCGTAGGGCGCAGGGACACCACGGACAGTTCAGGGCTCGACACAGCGCGTCCTCCCTTCGTTCGCTGTTCAGTTGTGGGTGCAGGGCGTCCCGCCCTCCCCGGTGATCAGGCGGGGAGGCGCGGGACGCTCAGCTGGGGCGCGCGATCAGGAATCGCCGCTCGACGCCTGCTCGGCCGGGGCCGAGTTGCGGCGGAAGCGGTTCGCCACGTTGCGGCCGAAGGTGGTGATGGCACGGCCGACGCGAGAAGCGCGGGCCCGGTTGATCAAAGAGCGCACGATGCACTCCCTTTCTGGGGGACGGCCCGGACACGACGGTCCGGGTATGGGTGGGCCCCAAGCGACAGCGGCGTCACCGGGGTACGAAAAAACCCCGGTCACCGCGAGGGTGCCGGGGTTTCTCCGGGTCTATGGGGGTGAGGGCTATCCGGCGTCGATGTCGATGCCGAGAGCCTTCGCGGTGCGAGGACCGTCGAGGTACTTGTCACCGAGCGGGAGCAGACCGGCCGCGTTGAGGAACTTCTCTTTGGTCTCGCGGTCGGGGAAGCACAGGGCGACCCAGAACTCGGTGTCGTTCATCGCCTTGAACTGCTTGGACCATTCGCTCGACGCGCCGGACAGGCCCTTGCCGAGCGCGTTGAGTTCGGCCTTGGCGTCCTTTTCGAGGTCGTCGGTGTACTCGACGTCGGCGAGCGGGTCGGGGTGCGGCTTGCGCTTGAGGGCGGCGATGGCGTCGGCGCGGGAGAACGCGACCTTGCTCTTCCCGGCCTGCAGCTTCTTCTTGACTTCTTCCGACAGTGCCATCAGGCGAACTCCTCGTATCGCAGGATTTCCATCTCGGCGAGGGGGAACCAGAACAGGATCCGCTCGTAGTCCTCGGGGTAGTTGTCTTTGATCGGCTTGAGGTAGTCGTAGCGGATGCCGTCGATCGACCGGCCGTTTCCGTACAGGCCCTTCTTGAACCGCGGGTTGGGCTTGCCACCGAGGTACTGGCCGAACATGTCGTAGTCCGGGCCCAGGGTGATGCCGCGGTCCTCGATCGTCTGGCGCACGTCGCTGATGCCGAAGTCCCAGATCGGGGACTGGCGGCGGGTGCGTTCCTTGATCGCCCCGTGCACCTTGATCGCCATGCGGCGCTGCGCGGAGTCGGTGGCGCGCACGCCGTCGAGGATCCAGGTGTCCTCCTCGGCGAACGCCATGCGCATGAGCAGGTCCCATTCCTCGCGGGTGGGGCTCGGAAGGTTCGCTGCTTCGATGACGGCGAGCCGTTCGGGGGTCTGGTAGACGAAGTTGTTGAGGCGCCGGTAGAAGCCGTCCGAGGGCAGGTCGATGATGTGCTGGCCGAAGTAGTCCTCGTAGCGTTTGAGGTCGTCCTCGATGAACTTCAGGCCGGGGACGGCGGATTTGTGGATCGGGATGACCTCGATGCCGTAGCGCTCGCACATGATCCACACGCAGATCGAGTCCTTGCCGCGCGAGAAGTTGAGGATCACGGGGCGTTTTTCGGCAGCGAGGTTCTCGAACATCGTCGACGAGGGTGGAATGCCGTCGATTTCGATCACTGGATACCTCCTGGTCAGGTCGGGCCGGCGGCGGGGTTCGCCGCCGGCCTGGGGGTCACTGCGGGGTGCGCGCGCTGTAGCGGGCGAGCCGGTCGCGCCAGGCGGCGCGGAGCTGGTCTTCGGCCCAGGTGGGGATCTCGGTGCGCGGGGAGGCGTCGAGGCCGAGGGAGCGGGCCTGCTTCGCGAACATCGGTGCGACGGTGAGGATCGTGATCGGGATGTCGCGTTGCTGCGCCTGGTCGACGCAGTCGGTGAGGATGTCGCCGAGTGTCATGGCGGTGCCTTCCAGTGGGTGTAGGGGTGTGGGACCGGTGCCAGCCGGTGAAGCGTCGAAGTCCGCACATGGTGGACTTCTGTTGCTGCCCTTGGTGATTCCCTGATTGGTCATACTGGGAAGTATTGCCAAGTATGGGCCCATAGTCAACCTGTTGGGCCCTGCAGGGGCCCCCAGCAGGGGAGATGTCCACATGGGGCCCTAGGAGCTTCACAGGGGCCCTGCAGGGCCCAGGGGTACCCAGGGGTACCCCTAGAGGTCTACAGGGCCCACAGGGGCCCCTAGAGGGCCCCAGGGCCCCAGGGGATCACCAGGGCAGACCAGGGCCCCATAGGGCCCCAGGGGACCACCTACAGGGGCCCTGCAGGGCCCCAGAAAGTGCCCTCTACCTGCAGGGTTGCACAGTATGGGTCCATACTGTAGATTACTTCTCAGCAGGGCCCCACAGGGGAGACTGCCAGCAGGGCCCAGGGCCCTGCAGGGTACATCACTGTACTGCCCAGTACAGCAGATGGTTGCCCCAACATCTACATATCGTCTGTTGCCTTATCTACCCCCAGGGGTAGGGGCGCCAGTGAAAGGCCACTGGCACGGGCTCCCTACCTCGCATGTCCTTTGAGAACTCCACAGTGTGAATCAGCAATGACACAAAGTGTCAGCGTGTGCGGCGCATACGCACCGACACCTGTGTCTGACACCCACAATTCCCTGGAAGGGGAGCATCCATGTCGAAGAAGTCCAACGCCGAAGCCGAGCCCATGCTGGCGACGGAGAAGCTGGCATTCAACCCCGACTTCGGGGACGTCCTGGGCGCGCTGATGCAGGCAGGCTGGTCATACTCGATCGAGCACGCCCGCATCAACGAATCGGTCATGCGGACCATCGTCACCGGCAGCGTTATCGGTGTCGACGGCCAGCCGCACCCGAAAGCCCGTGACATCCAGATTGTCTGGGAGTACGTGGACGGCGAGTGGTTCTGCGACCGTGACAAGACCGGCACAGTCCGGCACACGGGCAAGGGCGAGGTCATCGAACCCAAGACGGCGGATCAATTGATCATCTACGCCGGCAAGTACGCGCCCGAGTGGATCTTTGCAGGCATCGAAGCCAAGCCGACGCGCAAGCCGAAGCAAAAGGCCATCGGTGACGGCAAGACCCAGCACGAACCCGACGAGGCGGACGAGCCCGCGACCGGTCTGGTCGACGAGGAAACCGTCGAGGAATAGCCGTCCTGCCCCTGCCCGGCCCCATGCCGGGCGGGGGTCCACTTCTCCAACACCAGCAGAAAGCGTGGAAGCAATGGCCGACAACAAGATTCTCGCCCGTATCAAGGCGCTGCTCGCGAAGGCGGACAGTGTCGAGGGGACGCCGGAGGCGGATACTTTCCGTGACAAGGCGTTCGAGCTGCTGGCCAAGTACGGCATCGACGAGTCGATGACGCGCACGGCCGGGGGCGACGGCCCAATCCCGGGTGACACCATGCGCGCGGCGACGTTCTCGTACCCGGAGGATATGTACGGCTACGAGAAGATGCTGTTGGTGCATCGGGTGGGGCAGGCGTTGCACTGCTCGGCAGTGCAGCTGCGGAACGAGAACACCATCCAGCTGTTCGGGCTCGCCCGGCACATGGAGCGTGCGAAGTTCCTCATCGACCTGCTCATGCCTCAGATGATCAACAGTGCCTCCAAGGCGCGTCCGGCCAATCCGTTCGAGCGGCTGGATTTGCAGGCTGCCAAGCGTGACCTGCAGAGCCATCGGGCGGAGTACATGGTCGGGTTCGCCGACACCGTGCACGAGCGGATCAAGGAATCCGAGCGCAGGGCTGCGGGCGATTACGACCGCGAGCAGGGTGGTACCGGGGCTGCGGTGCAGCTTGCCAGTGACTTCGATCGCGCACGGCGCGCGATGCAGAAGAAGTATCCGAACCTGGTTTCGGCTCGGGGCAAGCGGTACGGCGGCGAGGGGTACAGCGCGGGTCGGGCTGCGGGCAATGCGGCCGACATCGGGAACACCCGGGTCGGTAGCGGGTCCAAGGCGGCGATCGGCGGGTAGCGGGCGGGCCCTCACCTTCGGGTGGGGGCCTGTTTGCGTTGTCGGGTTCGGGACGGTCGGGTGGACCGTTGGTCCCTTGTCCGTTACTTTCCCGTTTAAACGTGATTTACCGCACATTACCTTCTAGTTAAACCGGGCGTAACCGGACAAAATTATGACGTAACCCACAGTTACGAATACCGACCGGTACGGAAAAAACCCGCAGCTCAACCCACCGATAGAGAACCGGTCGGTCTCCACAATCGCTCCTACCCCGGAGGGCGTTACACCCCCGTCGGGCAAGCATCCAGACGGTATTTCCACCGCTTCCCGGTGTCGCGCCTCGATGGTTGAATCGGCCACAACAAGAAAAGAGGGAACGCGCAGCTGTGCGTTCGAGCCTCCCCGCAGCCACCATCAGCAGGAGAGACGCCAGTGCGTTCCACGCCCGAAACCCGCTCGGTCGCCACCAATCTCGGTGAGAACATCACCGTCGACCACGCGGTGATCGACGACATCCCGTTCGTCACGATCCACGCCCGCATGGCCGAGGGGCTGGCCGACCTGAGCCCAGCGGCCGCACGGGACCTCGGGCGCATCCTCATCTCGTCGGCCGACGCCGCCGAGGGCATCCGAGACGTGGTCGCCGAGCGCGACAGCACCCCTTCCGTTCTGGCCTCATAACCACGGAAGGAGGTGTGCCATGACGCGCACCCTCGACAGTATGACCGCAACATCTACATTGTCGGCCCGACATCCCGCGCCTATCATGCGGGGCATGGTCTCACGACGAAATCTGAACGCCTTGACCGAGCTCGGCGAGCGCCGACGCACGCTCGTCGCCGAGCTGGCCGAGCTCGACGCGGCGATCGACAAGAACCTCACCAAGACCTACCTCGAAGGCTGGACCTGGGAGGAACTGCGCGAGGCGTCGTCGTTGTCGCAGGGACCGCTGGCGAACCGGCTGCGCAAGCTCGGCCTGATCAAGCCGGGCGCCGACCGCAAGAAGCCCGCGGCCATCGAGCGCCGCGGGCAACAGCGCACCGAGCGACTGAACGAGACGAAGGACTGAGATGACCGACCCCGCACTGGGCGACCCGACCCCCACCCCGAAGAAGCGCCGGCAGTGGCCGTGGCTCGTGGGGTCGGCGCTCGTGGCGGGGATCGCGATCGTCGCCGGCCTGGGCAAGGGTGAGCCCAGCGACAACGAGCGGATGGTCACGCTGTGTCAGAAGGTCGTGACCGACGATGCGGTCGCGCCGTCGACGGTGACGTTCGTCAGCTCGCAGGTCGTCGCGGATGCCGACGGCGGCTGGACGGTCTCGGGTGAGCTGGACGGGCAGAACGTGTTCGGGGCGATGCTCCGCTCACCGTATGCCTGCAAGCTGACCTATCACGAGGACCGTGGCTTGTTCTCGGCTCGGATCACCGGCTGATCGGTTACCGGCAGACCCCGGCGTGCTTCGGCGCGACCGGGGTCTTCTGCTATCCGGGGCCGTGCGGGTTCGCGCCTTTGCGTTCGCCGACGTAGATCCCGAAGACCCGTTTGTAGTAGACGCTGGCCAGGCCTTTCGCGCGGCGCTCGGACATGTGTTTGCGCAGCAGGGCGACCAGCCGGGTCCACGCGCCGTCCTGCGGGGTGGCCCAGCGGGCGAGGCCTTCGCCGCGGGTCCAGTAGTGGCGGAAGGGGTCGCGGTTGGGGGAGTCCATGCGATCACCTCCGAAGGTGGGGTTCCGGCCCGGCGCAGCTGCACCTCGCCTGCTGAACAGGAATCCAGGCGTCATGGGTGCGCTTTCGGTTCCGGTGTCTCGTCTGCCGGACCTGAGAGACCGGGGGCGTTGACGCCGGGGCGGAACGTTTCGGCACCGGCCGCAGCGTGGCGCTCGTCGAGCAGCACGTCGATGCGGCGGGTGAGTATCTGGTGGAACCGGTCGTCGGGCGCGCGCCGTCGCAGGGCGACGACGTGGGCGAGGTACCGGTCGAGGTCAGCGGGGGACCGTGCCATGTGCCGGCTCGCGGTGGCGGCGGCTGAGGTACCTGTTCATCTGGTCGATGGCGTCGGAGGAGACGTGGAGGGGTCCGGGCACGTTCTGGACCTGGGGGACGCGCGGGACCTGGCCGGTGAAGGCGGTCGCGGGCAGGGTCGGTCCGGGCAGCGGGTGCAGTCGGTGTGCGAGGGCGCGCAGCCGGTTGGCGAGGCGTCGTCTCATGTCTGGTCACCACCTTCGGTCAGGATCGCGTCGATCTCGTTGCGCAGGCGCATGAGGTCGGCGGTGTCGTAGGCGCGGCCTTCCCAGATCGGGCGCATCCGCACGTGCTCGTCGGCGCGCACGATCAGCTGGCGGCCTTCGGTGACCTGCCGTAGCAGGTCGGCGCGGAGCGTGCGCTCGTCGTCGGTCATGGGGCCGGTGGCCTCGAAGCCGACGTTGAGGTCGGCGACGAACATCGACAGGCGGGCGATGACCGCGGAGTCCGGGTCGGAGGTGATCTCGATGGACTGGTCGCGCGGGATGAGCACGGCCTGGCCGTTGAGGCGGATGGTGTTCGGCTTGACCACGCCGATTCGGCGCAGGTGTACGGCGTCCTCGTCGCGGACGCGCTCGACGAGGTCGAGCGAGACACCGGAGGGCTGGGTCTTGGGGTCGGTCATGCGGGGCTCCTGTTCGGTTGTCGAGGCCCCGGCCGCGCTCCCGAGGTAGCGGAAACGGCGCGGCCGGGGCTTCTGGTCCCCCGGCGCGGCGCTCACCGGCGCCAGCGAGGCGCTGCCGGGGGAAGTCAGAGATTGCGGAGTTGCTGGTTCAGCTCGAACTGGCGCTGCGCGATGGCGTCGAGGGCGGCGCGTTTGCGCTGTTCCAGGGAGCGTTTGCGCTCACCGGTGACCGGCTTGCGTTCGCTGCGGACGCCGCGGGTGGAGGAGACGCCGAGTTTGTAGTTGAACTCGTGCGTGACGTCGATCGACTCTTTTTGCAGGCGCTTGAGCTCGGTGTTGATCTCGTCCTTGGTCATCGCGGGCTTGGGTGCGGGCGCGGGCTTCTTCGCCGGTGCGGTGGTCTTCTTGGCGGGAGCGGCCTTCTTCGCGGCGCTCTTCTTGGCGGGAGCGGTTTTCTTCGCCGGAGCCTTCGCCGGAGCCTTCTTCGCGCTGGTCTTCTTGGCGGGAGCCTTCTTGGCGGGAGCCTTCTTGGCGGCGGTCTTCTTCGCCGGTTCGGCGCTGCTGCCACGCCCGCCCCGTTTGAGGCCCTTGAGGGCACGGGAGATCGCGGCCTTGTGAGCTGCGGTGAGGAACCTACGCGCCATGGGGCATCCCTTTCGTTCAGACGCGACGACCCCGCCTTCTTGGGGAAGCAGGCGGGGCCGTCGGGTCTCGATATTCAGTTGTCCATCGAACGCCTGAGCCGTAGTTGTTCGATGCACTGCCGGTGGTGGGCTCCCACCGTGTGGAGAGTGGTCACGCGGTGGGGGCTTTCGGCAGTGGATTGTGGGCGCGAATCCGGTCTGGTTTTTTCGACACGTGTGGCGCGAGACGACACATTACGTCGTTTTCCCAGGACTGTCTAGTTCTGCGGTCGAAACTGGAAATCGGGGTCCTTGCGGGCGATGACCACCCCGTCGACTGTCTCATTGATGAAGTCCTGGAAGGCGGCCGGCACGAGCTGCTGCAGCCGCGAGAGGATGAGCAGCGAGACCTGCCGCATCTCGGCGTCGGCGTCGGCGGCGCAGCGCCGGTTGAGCACGTCCCGCCAGGCCCGCAGGTTGCCGGTGACCGTGATGCGCGTTTCGGTCATGTTCGGCAGCACGGCGCGGGCGGCTTCGCGGGCCTGCTTGCGTTCGAGGCCGCGAGCTTGCAGGTGCTCGACGAGCCGGGTGTAGACGTCCTGGGCGGCGACGTTCGCCTCGGCGAGCAGGTCGATCGCGGTCTGGTCGGCGGCCAGCGCCGGGGGGACGACCATGGCGGCGCCGGACTCGTCGACGAACCGCTGCGAGAGCTGGCTGAAGGACAGGTGGCGGTGGCGGATCAGCTCGTGGGTGAACGCGCGGGAGACACCGGTGATGTAGAGGGTGACGGTGGCGTGCTCGAGGATCGACTCGTGGCCGACGGCGAGGATGTGGCCGAGGTAGTCGAAGTTGTTGCGGGTGTCGGGGTTGGGCTTGGCCCAGGACTGGTAGCAGGCGCGGCCGCCGAACTCGGCGACCACGGCGGGGTTGGGGTCGCCGGACTCGAACGCCATCGTGTCGCCGTTGGCAGTGGCCACCGACCGTTTGGTTCCCTGCTCGTACTTGACGGCTTCATGGTTGAGGCCGGTGAAGGCCAGCACGGTCACGCGCGGGCCGAGGCACACCGATGACGTCTGGGCGCGTTCGGTGCGCTGGGCGTCCTCCTCGAGCTTGGTGCGCAGGTAGCAGGCGGCGTCGAGGATTTCCTCGTAGGCGTCCTGGACGGACTTGCGGGTGTTGCCGGGCTGCAGGAGTGAGCCGTACTTGGCCAGGCCGAACTGCTTGCGCTGCTCGACGTCGGCGATGACGAGGTCGTGTGCGGACGGGGCGTCGTTGGGTACGGGGGCGGGCTGGTCGCCCACGCCCATCAGGTGCTTGCTCACGGTGTGGTGGTCTCCTTCGTGCGGGTGCGGTGGTTGCGGCGGTCGGCGATCTTGGCGTCGACGCACGGTTTGCAGCGGCAGCTCCAGCCGTTGTAGGCGTTGGTGGTGCCGTGCTGTGCGGCGCCGGGGTGGTAGGCGCGGCCGTCCTTGAGGACCCGGTCGAGGGCCCGGATCATGCGCAGCCGGTTCTGCGGGTGCAGTGGCTCGTAGCCGTTCTCGTGGCGGGCCAGGCGGGCGGTGAAGCGGTGCCGGTCGGCGCAGACCTCGCAGAGCGTGCCTCGGCCGGACAGTTTGATGCCGTTGCCGCCGTCGTAGACCCCGCGCAGCTGCCCGCACTCCGAGCATGGGGTGGGGACGTTGTTGCCGCTGACGCGGCGGCTGGCGTTGTAGCGTTCGCGGGCTGCGTCGGTGAGCGGGGCCGATGTGCGGCGGGTCGGGGGGATCGGTGCGGTGGGGGTGCCGTCGAGGATGGCGCGGGCACGGGCGGACAGCTGCACGGGCTGCTCGACGGGCACCGGTCGGTCGAGCTCGCGCAGGGAGCGGCGGCAGGGTGGACACACCCCGCACAGGCAGTCGAGGTCGTTCATCGGGGGTAGCGGTCTCCGAGGCGGGTGGTCTCGAAGGTGAGCCGGTCGGTGTCGACGTTGCGGATCTTGCCGTCGTCGCCGCGGACCTTGAGGTCGTAGTCGTCGCGGGTGCAGGTCGTCTTCGGCTTCTGGGTGGTCTTGACGCCGTTGCTGGTGGTCGTCTTGGTGGTGGTGACGCTGGTGGTGCAACGGCTCGGGGAGAACTGCTTGTCGACGACGGTGCCGGTGACCGGGCCGGAGCAGGCGGTGAGGGCGAGCATGACCGCGGTCATCGCGGCGAGCAGCAGGCGGTTCATGCGCTCACCAGCCCGAGTCCGAAGTTCTGGCCGCGTTTGCGGGCCTGCCAGGTGGCGTCGATCCGGCCGCCGGCCAGGAAGCCGGGGCCTTGGATGATCGCGAGGATGTCGGTGATGAAGATCGGGTAGCGCACGCCGGTGTCGACGTTCTCGGCGACGAAGCGGGCGGCGGACTGGCCGCGTTCGGTGCCGATGATGCGCAGCTGGGCCTGGAAGGGCTCGTTGGGGCGGTGCTCGACGTTGCTGCCCTGCCCGTAGGTGGCCATGTCGCCGGTGCGGCTCTGGTAGCCGTCGCGCACGTAGTAGGGCACGGTCGGCGGTGGGGTGAACTTCACCAGGTCACCTCCTTACGGTTGGCCTCGGCGTGCGCGAGGTCGTGGGCGGCGACGATCGAGGCGATGTCGGGGGCCTGCCAGCCCGGAGGCTTGAGCACCTTGTTGTGCTCGCCGTAGTGCACGGTGCCGTCCGGCCACACCTTGGCCATGTTCGCCGAGTGCACGGCGGCCCACATCGCGTCGAACGGCAGCCGGTACAGCTCGGCGGCGGTGCGGCAACGCGCGGTGATCGCGAGCAGGGCGTTGTGGGTGCGGGCGGTCTCGCGCGGGATGCAGGCGAGGAACTTGTGCACGGCCTCGTCGAGGGTCATGTCCTTGAATCGGTCCTTCGGCACGTACCGCCAGCCGAAGGCGACCAGCGCGCCGTGGGCGAAGTAGGCGAGGTCGACGAGGGCATCACCGATGGCGGCGCGGTCGCCTTTGAGCAGGGCGTCGTGCAGCTCGCCGTGTTCTTCGGCGACGAACGCCTGCCGCGCGGCGAGCAGGTCGGACGGCGGGGTGATCGGTTCGCGGGATACGGGATGGCCGAAGGCGCCGTGGAAGGTCAGGACGTCGGCGTGCTGGAGATAGCTCACTGGTCGGTCTTTCTCGGGATCAGATCGCGGTAGTAGTCGTCCGCAACGGTTTGAAGGTCGAGGTCCGGGTTGCTGCGGACCTTCGGCCGAGCGCGGCTGCAAGCGAGGCAGTCGCGCCTTCCCTTCTTGAGGAGGGAAGGAACGAGGTTCGGGGGGACGAGCAGGTGTCCGCGCGGGCATTCGGTCTTGCTCGCGGCGTAGTGGGTGCCGTGGCGGACGGCGTCGCGGTTGTTCTCGCCGCCGGTGCCCCAGAGCAGGTTCGTGACGTGGTTGTTCGCGGGGTTGCCGTCGAGATGGCGTACCTGCAGTCCCTCCGGGCGTTCGCCGAGGAAGGCTTCGGCGACGAGGTGGTGGACCAGCACGGTCCTGCGTTTGCCGTCGAGGTTGAGGCCGACCTGCAGATGGCCCTTCTTTGCGACGGCGGGCGAGAGGATCGTCTCGGGGTAGGTCTTGGTCCCGGAGTGTGCGTGCGGGAGGGTGCGGGTGAGGGACTTTACGCGGCCGTGGGTAGAGACCTCGTAATGCCCCTCGTAGCCCTTCACCGGCACCCATACTTCGACATCAATTCCGCTTCCACCTGCATGTTCCATGATATCTATTATACGCCTGGACACTAGACATCGGGGGTTCTCTTCTTCGGGATGACACGCTCGAGCAACGACAGCGGCACGGGCTTCAGGTTCCAAGCATCAAGTCCTATATCCAACGATCGCGGGCCCGTGAACGGCGTCGGGGAGTGCAGGTGCCCGTGGAGCAGCCAGTCGCGGCCGTTGTCGTGCAGGCGCACCTCGGGGTGGCGTTCTTCGGTGCCGTCGCGGTCTCCGGCTCCGTGCCAGGGGAAGTGCGACAGCCAGACGGTGTGGCCGTTGATGCGGCGTCGGGCGAACGGTTGGACGGAGGAGAACACCTCGAGCCAGTCGGGCTGGTGTTTGTGGGCGTCGCGGTGCAGGGGATGCACCGAGTCGTGGTTGCCTGCGACCAGGTGCAGGTCGCACCAGGTGGTGAGCTCGTTGAAGCGTTCGAGCGCGTACGTCTCGTGTTTGGGGCCGCCGAGGCTGATGTCGCCGTGGATCCACAGCTGGTCGCCCTTGGCGAGGGTGTTGCGGATCCCGGCGAGCACCGCGGCGTCGTGCAGTGCGGTGGAGGAGAAGCCGCGCAGGGTGGCTGCTCGGGGATGGCCGAGGTGCGGGTCGGAGGTGTGGTAAATCTGTCCGGCCATCAGGCGGCTCCGGTGACGACGAGCCCTCCGGCGATGGCGATGGCCACGACCCCGAGGACGATCGCGAGGTAGGCGATGACGTCGTCGGTGAGGGTGTTGGCGGGTCGGCCGGCGTTGCCGTAGCCGGTGGCGACGGCGACGATGCCGGCGCAGGTGAGTAGGGCGATGATCATGTGGGTGTCTTTCCGGGTGGTGCGGGCGGGCCCGGTTGCTTGTTGCGAGCCGTCGGTACGGGCCCGCCCGCGGGCCTTAGAACGGTGCCGGTAGCTCGGAGACGTGCACGAGGTGCCCGAACGCGCCGAACTTGCCGTAGACGACCTCGTCGTCGAACGGGATGCTGTCGGCAGGGCCGGAGCGCGCGGCGTACTTCATGGCCGCAGGATTCCCCGGGGCCGCCGCCCACGAGCTGCCGGAGACGCGGTCCCACCAGTCCTCGATGACGAAGTCGCCGGTGCCGATGCCTGCGATCGCGATCGGGATGGTCTGTCCGGCGAGCGGGTGCGGGTCGGCGTGGATGGGCTGGGTCGATGCGGTCATGGCGTGGTCACGCCCTCTCCTCGGTAGTAGGGGTTGCCGGTGAGCGGGGTCAGTCCGGCGGGGAACGGCGTGAGATCGTGGCCCTTCCGGTGGGCGTCGACGAGGACCTTGGCGCAGTCCCACTGGTTGCCCGATGCGCCGCCGGTGCGTGCCAGCTCCTCGGCGCCGGTCTCGTCTCCTGCGTCGAGCAGCGCGGCGAGGCGACAGATGAACAGCTCGTAGCCCCAGCCTTCGAGGGCGAACGCTTCGCCGCCGTTGGCGTGGAAGCGGGCCAGACGCTCGCGCAGCCACTCGGGAAGCGTGGTCTCCTGATTGGTCCACAGCGCGCGGTTGGCCTCGAGCCGTTCGCGTTTCTGGCGTGCGAAGTCCTCGAGCATCCGGTTGTGGTCGTCGGCGAGCTGCGAGTGGGTCTTGCGCATCAGCCAGCCGAGCGCGCTGCGCAGTCCGGTGACCGTGGATCCCAGGACCGTCTCGACCTCGTAGGAGCGGCCGACGATCGGCAGGGATTCGCAGTCGTCGAGCTTGAGCGAGAAGCCCATGCCGTTGGTGCTGGAATGGCAGCTCACCCGGCCACTGTCGGTCACCTCGACCTCGGTCAGGACGATCTTCTCGAGGTGGCGCGGTTTGTTCGCCCAGTCGGCGGCGGTGGTCATGCCCACGGTCAGGCCTCCCAGGGGAAGCCGCTGTTCGAGCCTCTTTCGAGGAGCGGGATCAGCCCGAACATCTGGTCGGTCAAGCCACCGAAGGTGTGCCGGTTCGCCACACCGGAGGCGGCGTGCCCGTACCGGTAGCCCGCGAGGTTGAAGGTGTAGAGCGGGGTGGATGCCGGGAGGATCGAGCCCGGATCGCGGTAGCCGCTGGCCTGCTCGTCGGTGAGGATCACCACCCGGTCGTGACGGGCGAACAGGGCGTGGGTGGCCTCGGCGGTGTTGGTGCCGCCGCCGAGGAAGTAGCCGCCCTTCTTCCAGCGTTCGAGGCTGCGCAGCAGCGACTCCCCGGCGACGATCGGGAACTCGACAGCGCGGGTGGAGTACGAGAACACGTCGGCGTCCTCGGCCCGGTTCGCGAGGGCGAGCCCGAACATCGTCGCGGCGTCCCAACGGTGCAGGGAGCCGTCCTTGGAGAAACCGGCGTTCATGGAGCTGCTGGTGTCGACGAGGATCAGCGTGCGGCCGGGCAGGGCCGGGATGTTGACCAGGGAGGCGTCGAGGGCGCGCTGCAGGAACCACGACCAGCGCAGGTTCGGGGCGGCGTTGTACGCCGAGAGGAACCGCATGGGCAGCTGCCGCGAGCGGGCGACCTCCTCGGGGTCGGCCAGGCGCGTACCGATCAGGGCGGCGATGTCGTCGGAGACCCCGGCCTGGTCGAAGTTGCGCAGGTTGCGCAGCAACGCCATGTAGCCCATCGACGGGATGATCGCTTCCCACAGCTCCTTGGTCCACGGGCCGTTGATCAGCGACGGCACCTGCTCCCAGCTCATCCCGGCGGCAGCGAGCTCGCTGGCGAGAGTGCCGGATTCGGCCAGGGCGGTGATCGTCTCGGCGTCGAAGGACCGCAGGATCGCGTTGGCGTGCACCATCCGCAGCGACTCGCTCGGGGTCAGGCCCTCGACGCCGATGCGCCGGCCGATCGCGTACTCGAACAGGGCGTCCTGCCAGTCGGCGCGCGGCGTCGGGTGGGTGAGGCGGATGACGTCGCCGAACCGGTAGGCGTGGGAGTCGGTGTCGTACTTGAGCAGGGCGCGCTCGGTGTAGAGGCGGGTCGCGGCGTCGGCGACACCACGCTTGACGGGCTTGGGGATGTTGCGGCCGTGGTGGGTGGTCCAGTAGGCCAGGAACTCGCCGGGTTCGTCGGCGCGCTGCAGGACGGTGTTGATGATCTGGCGGTTGCCTCCAGCCATGTGGGCGGCGAGGCGGGCGGCGACGGTTTCGGCGGCCAGGACGAGCGAGGCCGAGCGCATGTGAGCGTCGGTGCGCAGCCAGCGGGCGAAGCCGGTGAGCCAGCGGATGCCGTCGGGTTCGGTGGCGACGGCGCGGACGAGCTGTCCGAAGCGGTTGTCGCGGGAGGCGGCGGACTCGTGGAAGGTGTTCTCGCCGACGAAGTTGGTGACCGCGAGCAGGAACAGCTCGGAGCGGGTGTCTCGGGAGAAGCCTGGGGCGCCCTGGTGGGTGCGGCCGGAGGCGGTGGTCTCGGAGCGGACGGCGGAGCGTCCGGCGGGCCGCGCGGTGGCGGTGTTGAACTTGGCCATTGGGTTTCCTGTTCGACACTGGACAACCGGGAGCCGGTGGGTTCACAGCGTGAGCATCGAGGAAAAGGTCGCCCAGGGCGCTACTAGTGCTCTCCCGATTGAGCTACCGGCCAGTTTTACCTGGTCGGACGGGACTCGAACCCGCAACCACTCGATTAACAGTCGAAGAACTCCCCGAACTGCGCACCGATGCTCACGCTGTGAAGTTTGTGGGCTCCCGAGGAAAGGGTGTGGACCGTGACTGCGGGGCTCGAACCCGCGACTCCCCATGTGTTTTGGCGGTGAGTTCAATCCAAATGAAGTACCGGTCCCGCAGCACACCGGGAGGGTGTGAAAGTGCAGGTACGTCTCGAGAAAAGGCCGACGGTGTGGTGACGTTTACGTGCTCTGCCACTGAGCTACACCCCCGCTTCCGCGGAAGTGGCAGGAATCGAACCTGCGACCCCGTCATCCCAAATGAAGTAACCACGGTTGTCGTTCGCACCGAGACGTGGGCGGTGCTGGTGCACCGAAGTGCCGGCCGGATCAGGAGTCCTCCCGCCTGTAGGGGGGGGGATCGACGGGAGGCCTGTCGGTCGTGACGGTGGGCACTTTGGGACAGTTCCGACCGACACTTCGGGGCATCAACGCTGTGAAATTGTGTCGCCGCCGAGAAAAGAGGTGGTCACGGGGGCACTTGAATGAGAAGTAACCGGGACCTGTCGCACCGGGGCGAGTGTGAAGTTTTGGCCGCCGGAGTTCGGAGCCGAGGCGGGTCGGACTCGAAACTCCGGCGTCGGGAACGACCATAGCCGCCCCCACCCCAGTTGTCTAGTCCGACACTGGACGGCTAGACACCGGCGGGGTCTTTCGCCAGCGCAGCCCGGACCCGCGCCATCCCGCGCACAGCAGCCTCGTCGAGTTCCGGGCGGTGATCGCAGATGCGGGTGCCCCGATAGCCATCCTCATCGCACAGATCGCACGCCTCGATCTCGAGCCGCTTCACCGCCGCACGAGCTTTGACATCGCTGGACAGGCGAGCCTGGACGGCACGGTCACGTTCGGACTCCCACCTCTGGCGCTCTCGGTAGGCCAGACCGCAACCCCGGCATCGCTGGTCGGTGCCCTCGGGGTGTCGCTCGCAGAACGGCGACGGTCCCTCGTCCGCCGGAGGCGGCGCAGGGGCAGGCGGCGGATCGAGGGAGGGGGCCGTCGGGGACGGCTCGGCAAGTGACGTACTCACCTCACGCGACCCCCCTCTTGGATTCACCTTGGGTTCTTCTTGGGTTCGGGGGGTCGCTCGCCCGCCCGTGTCGGGTGAGCGACCCGCCCGTTCCGGGTCGCTCACCCCCCCGTCGATTTCACGGGCGGGCGACTCACCCGCCCGTGGAGGCAACGGGGGGGTCGCTCGCCCGCCCGTCTGACCAGGCATTTCGTGAACGCGGTGTGCCCGGTCATGCTCGGGAAGGTGCTCGCCGTAGTTGTCGAGGTGCAGCGAAAGCTCGTAGCCGTTCGGGCGCCGGTCGGCCCGTTTGATGGTTGCCGCGACGATCGACTGGTCCTCGGCGAGCCGGATCAGGCCGTACTTTTCGAGTGCCCGCATCGCCTCCCGGACGGTCTTCTCGTCGTATCGAGTCCGTGCGGAGATTCCGGGGATGCCCCGGAACGCGAGGCCGGTCTCCTCGCTGTAGCCATCGGCCAGGCAGAGCAGCACCGCGGCCAGGACGCCGGGCGAGGGCTCGCCCTTCTCGGTGCGCTTCGGGATCGGAGCCCGGGTATAGACCCAGGTCATCGCTTCGAGGCTCACTGGGCAACCTCGGAGATCGTCTCGGCTTCGGCCTGCGGGTAGGCGGGGTGATTCAGGATGAGCCGGTAGGGCACGTGCATGTTCTTCTCGCTCTGGGCGGGCACCATCGGCGGCACCCGGTTCAGCATCGGGGGATTGCCAAGTTCGCGGAGGTAATCCTCGTATAGGGCGCGCTCCTGCTGGTAGGCGTCCCATCGGTGTAGGGCCTGCAATGCGATCCAACCCGTCCAGACGCGACCCTCTTTGAGGTGCTGGTTCAGGCGTCGATGCAGGTCGCCGGTCGAACCGACGTAGATGGGGTGTCCCTCGACATGAAGCGTGTATGCGACGGGGATGCCCGCCGGAGGGCAGTTCCACGGGTTCACGATCGTGCCCTCGCCTTGCCAGAGCGACAGATCAATCGCGTCGTAGACGTACGGGTCCCGGATGGTCGGGAACTGTGTGTCACCATCGAAGGTAGGCACACCGCTATGATGGTTCATGTTCGACTTCTCTCGGTATGTAGTCGGACCATGCCCCCGGGAGTTCGCACCTCCGCGGGGGCTTTTGCTGTTCAATTGCCTGTTCATTCTACCTCTGACCTCGACAGTAGACATCTAACGGACGTCGTAGGCGTTACCGGGGTCGATGCCGTCGAGCGGCGTGCACCCGAGCGACTTCGCGAACGCCATCACCCCCTGCAACCCCCACTCGTGCCCACAGGCCAGGCACGACACCCCGGCCATGGACACCTGCAACGCAGCCGAACGGACATGCTCACCGGCCGAATCGACATGCGTGGCCTCCGACGCCCCGCAGGCCGGACACGGCGCGGTCACCTCGAATCGGTTGCGACCGGCGATGAGCTGTTCGGCCTCCTGGACCCATCCCTCGATGTCCTCGGCGGCCGTGCGCAGCCACAGATAGTCGGCGGGCTGCCACGCCCACTCGAGCAGGTACTCGAGGCGTTCGGGGGTCTCACCCGTCCCGCCGGGCGCCCAGATGGCGACGGTGCCGTCGACGAGGCGAAACCAGTCGACGCCGTCGATCCAGCAGGCGGGCATGGAGCGGGCCACCCCACCGAAGGAGGTGCCCTGCCGTCCGGCGAGTTCGGCGCGCATCTCCTCGTACATCGAGGGGGCGGTGGTGACGACCCGGTTGCCGAGATCGTCGACGACGATGTCGTGTCGGGGTCCGATCAGGCGGGTCACGGCAGCGTCGAACAGCTGCCAGGCGGCGTGCAGATGGTCGTTGTCGGTCGCGAATGGCGGTGTGGCGGCCATGGGCAAGAGTCGTTCCTTGCGTTCGAGCGAAAAGGGGTCTGTTCAGGGGAAACGGGAAGATAGGGGAGGGGCGCCGGCAGCCCGCCACTGATTGCCGGCGCCCAGGGTGGTCATGCTCGCGGCGGCCAGTTCCAGTGCCCGGGGGTCGGGACATCGGCGTAGGGGACGCCCTCGCCCTTCGGACCCTGGTTGAAGTGGATGCCGGTCGGGTTGATCACCGCGAGGTACACCCGGAAGGTCGTCGGGGTCTCCTCGCGGGGGATGTACTTGCCGTCCGGGGTCATCGCGAGGTGGACGCCGTCGCCGTGGGTGCCAGCGAGGACCCAGCCGCGGTCGAGGATCGCCTGCACATCGCCCACCACCTGGACTTCGGTGATGATCGCTGCGCGCGGTTCGGGCAGGTACTCGCCGCCCGGGGTGCCGTACGACTGGTAGTGCACCATGCGGCTGACGGTGGGGATCTGCGCCTGGGTGGTCTTGGTCCGCGCCTGCCAGCGTTCGACGGCCAGGCGCATCACCTTCGCAGAGGTGTCCTCGCGGGCGGTCTCCTCGAACTTCGAGGTGAAGTACACCCCGCCGGACGGGTCGAGCCCGTCGAGCTGTTCGACGGTGGACACCGCGTGGAATTGCTTGACGTCGATCAGCGCGGCGTAGAACTCCGCGTCCTCACGGGAACGGGCGATGATGACGGGAACACTCACGAGCGGGCCTCCTGTAGTTCGATCTCGAGTTCGGTGATGCGCCGGTGGGCGGCGTTGAGCTGTTCGGTGAGCCGCTCGATGCGGGCGTCGGCGACCGACGCTTCCTCGCGTGCCTGATCGCGCTGGGTGGCGAGCTTCTGGATCGCCGCGACCAGGCCCGTGCGCAACGGTGCGGACAGGTGCCCGGTGAGTGGTCGTCCCGGCCACGGGGTGTCCAGCGCGCCGCCGAGCGCGGCGGTGAGGGCATCGGCGGCCTGCTCGAGCAATCCGGTCAGCCCGGCTACCTCGGCGGCAGTGTCGCCGGTGTCCGCAGCAGGGCGCTCGGACAGGGTCGCGACGATCGCGTGGAACAGCGCGTCCTTGAGGCGCTGCTCGGGCGGCAGATCGGCGTACGGCACCAGGCACGGATGGGTCTTGTCCAGGGGGTTCTTCTCGGGTCCCCATGTCCAGCCGTCCTCGTGCTTGACCCGGCACCACTCGGCGTGCAGCTGCTCGGGCGTGGCCCCGGACAGGGCCGTGGACACCCCGTGCCGCGACGAGCGGCGCTGATCGGCCGGCGCGTACTCCCAGTGCGGCGACGGGGAGGCGTCGCCGACGATCTTCTGCAGCGCACGGTTGGCCTCGTGGCACACGTGCGCGATCTCCCCGACGGACAGGCTCATGACCGGCCCTTTCCCATGAGGTAGGGGGTCATCATCTCGACGATGCCGGTCAGGACGGTCTCGGTGATGCGGTTGAGCAGGTCCGGGCTCTCGGTCGGGGTGTCGGCGCTGCTGCAGTCGCAGTCGCAGTCGCAGACGCGCTTTTCGGAGACGATGGTGAAGTCCCCGGAGACGGTCTCGGCGATGCGCTCGAGAGACCGGGAGATGTTGGCCAGCTGCACGCCGATGCCGGTCAGGACGGCATGGTTGGCGTCGAGCATGTCGGCGTACGAGCCGGTGGTGGGCATGGCGTTCGCGGGGATCGGGGTTCCGAACAGGGGTTTGTCGGGCACGGTTACTCCTGGGTGAGGACGGCGACTTGAAGGGCGGGTGTGGAATCGGCCGGAAGGCCGATCGTGGAGAGGTCTGTTTCGCCGCCGAGCGCGGCGATGAGGTAGCCGAGGATCCGTTGCACCGATTCGGCGTCCATGGTCAGATGCGCCAGGCCGCGGCGACCGGCGTCGGAGACCATCAAGGTCACGGAACCGGCGTAGTAGTTGGCGACGGTGGCGGCGATGCGGTTGCGGCGCTCGGGGGAGTCACGCATGGGGTGTCCTGTTCGAGGTGGGTGTTGTCGCGGCGGTAGGTGATCCACACGCCGGTTTCCTCGCCGGGGGCGGCGAGTCGTTTGCGGGCGGTCAGGGCGGTGACCTGCGAGTCGTCGCGGTAACAGATGCCGGTCAGGCCGTCGAGGACGGCGCGGGTGAGCTTGTCGATGTCGCCGGTGGAGCGTTTGATCGCGGGAAGCAGCTTGCCGATGGCGTACTTCGGGCGATTGACGACGAACTCGAGGTCGACGGCGAGGGCCTGGTCGGGGAACAGGGCGGCGTCGCGGGCGCGGTGGTGGGTGGCGACCTCGGCGATCGTCTTGCGCCACGGCTTGAGGTAGATGGAGGCTTCGATCATCCGGCCGCCGCCTACGTGCCGTTTGCTGCCCTGGGCGGTGGGGCGTCCGGGGACGAAGAAGGTGGTCACGGGTACTCCCTGGAAACGTCCGATGTCTAAACAGAGATTAGACACCGCAGGTAGGGGCGTCTACACACGGCCGGTCTCACAGCGGCACCGCACCTCGCGGCGGCCGACGGATCAGCTCACCCCGCAGCTCGGCCAACTGCTCATGCGCCGACGGCACCGACCCATCCTCCGACGCCGACCGCACGATCTCGGTCAGCGCCCACAACGTCTCACCGGCCCACACCCCCTCCCGAGACGCACGCCCACCCACCGCCCGCATCACCAGCCCCGATCCGGGCGGCCGACCGGCGATGACATTGCCGGGCAGCCACCAGCACACACTCCGATCACCCCACGACTCCGGGGCCACCGGCAGGTTCACCACCACCTCCCACGGCACCACCGGACGACGCCCCTCGTCCTTGGCGTACCGCGACAGCTCCATCACCACCGCCCACGGATCACCCTCGAACCCGGTCGCCCGGATCGCCTCGGCCCGCAACCGCTCGATCTTCGCCGCCCACGCCGCGAGACCCGGCACGCGCATCGGCGGAGCGACCGGGACGGTGCGCACCGGCTCGAGCCGACCCCATGTCTCGACCTCCGTAACGGTCTCGGGCACCTCCTGGACAGGCTCGGACACCGGCTCGGTCGGCTCCTCGGACACCTCCGGCTCGAGTTCGGCGAGCAGCTCTCGCCGCAGCTTCTTCATCTCCCAGATCGACGGCTCGTCGAGGGCCAGCTCCTCCATCACCCGATCCACCAACCGCGGATCCGGGTCCTTCGCCGCATACAGCGCGTCGATCAGGCTCGTGATGAACTCGTGCCGACGCGGAGCATCCCCATCCCGCAGCCACCAGTGATGCTCGGTCTCAGCCCGTGCCGCCAACAGCGCGTGCTCGGCCGACCGCTCGGCCCGTGCCCGCCGACGCGCGTTCTGCCGCATCCCGACACACGACCCGGCCAGCGCCACCGACGTCGCCGCAGCCACACTGGCCACCGTCGGCGGCAGAACGGCGAACGCGCCGACAGCCGAAGCCGCCGACGCGCCCGCGAGCACCACGGAATCCCGCAGCACTTCCATCAGAAGTCCCAGTCCTCATCGGCAGTGTTCTCCGCCTTACCGATCACATACGACGACCCGGAGCCGGAGAAGAAGTCGTGCGTTTCGTTCGCATCCGGCGACAGCTGCGCCATGATCGCCGGATTGACCTGCTCATCGGTCGGGAACAGCGGCTCGAACCCCAGATTCGACAGCGCCTTGTTCGCGTTGTACCGCATGTAGACCTTCACATCCTCGGTCAGCCCGACCGGGTCGTAGAGGTCCGCCGCGTACTGGCACTCGTTGTCGTACAGCTCGTACAACAGCTCGAACAGCCAGTCCTTGACCTCGGCCTGCACCTCGGCCGGGGCCGTCTCGAACCGACGCTGGAACTTGTAGCCGATGTAGTAGGCGTGCACCGCCTCGTCCCGGATGATCAACCGGATGATGTCGGCGGTGTTGGTCAGCTTGCCCTTCGACGACCAGTGCATCGGCAGGTAGAAACCGCTGTAGAACATGAACGCCTCGAGCAGCCCCGACGCGCCCTTGCGCTTGAGCGCCCGCACCAGCGCGTTGTCCGACGACGGGAGCACCACGCCGTCGGCGACGGTCAGCGTGGCCCGGTAGTAGTCCCGGATGATCCGCGCCTTGCGCTGCAGGTTCTCGTTCTCCTCCGACCAGCGGAACGCCTCGTCGATCTCCCGCGTCGAGCACAGCGTCGAGAAGATCGAGGAGTACGACTTGGCGTGCACCGACTCCATGAACGCGAAGTTCGTCAGCACTGCCTCCTCGTGCGGGGTCACCGCATCGGCCAGCATCTCCGGGATGCCGACGGTGCCCTGGATGGTGTCGAGCAGGGTCAGGCCGGTGAACACCCGCATCGTCAACCGCTGCTCGTCATCGGTCAACGTCGCCCACGACGGCAGATCGTTCGACAACGGCACCTTCTCCGGCAACCAGAAATTGCTGGTCACCCGCTGCCACACGGTGTCGTCGACCGGATCGGGCACCCGGTTCCAGTTGATGGCCGACACGACAGAATTGCTCACGACTCTCCTTCGATGAACTTGACCGGCACGAACTGCATGAGCGCCCACGCCGCTGCGATGCGGTGCACCCCGTCGGTGATCCGCCATACGCGGCCCCCGTCCTCCCAGCGGGCATGGACGGGGATGACCAGGTGGCCGCGGTGCGCGATGTCGTTGACCAGCGCCCCGACCCGCTTACGGCTGGACCGGTCCCGCCACAGATCGCCGATCTGCTCGGACCAGGGCACACCGGTCGGGGTCTCGAACTCGGTGACGAGCTGACGCACGTCCCAGGTCATCAGCGGCGCGGGGGGCATCCTCGGCTCCCT